>JBGCDT010000083.1:0-8691 GCA_045105695.1 Saprospiraceae bacterium
AAAATGGGGATATCGTTTTGAAGATACTGACATTACGGTTGCTGGTGAAAACTATACTGTAGTTGATTTAGAAAAAGAACGAGGGTACAGAGATGAATTTTTATATGATTACAATTGGGTCGTTACTGGGAATGCAGAAACTGGAATATGGGAACGCGGAGATCCTATCGGAACTACGTCACAGGGAACAGTGTACAACCCTGGATCTGATGTAGGGGCTGACATAGGAGGACTTTGTTATGTAACTGGTAATGGAGGGCAAGATGCCGGAACGGATGATGTTGACGATGGAAACACCGTCCTAACTTCTCCTACAATGGACCTTACGGATTACATCAACCCTGAAATATCTTTTTGGGCCTGGTTCGTAAATGGAGGTGGTAATGGTAATCCAAATGATGAACTCGTCGTTCGCTTGAACAATGGAAGTAGTACGGTCGAGATACTAACGATTAATGATAATACTACTGGCTGGGCTGGACCATTCACTTATATGGTAGAAGAGAATTTTATCTCAGATGATATGACCATTGAATTTGAAACGGCTGATGCCGCTGGATCTGGTCACTTGTTAGAAGTAGGGGTTGATTTCTTTCAAGTACAAGCAAGCGCCTTTGTTAGTTCTAACAATACTGTTACAACAGACTACAAAATGGTGGCTCAACCAAATCCTTTTGCGGGTCAGGTAAATATTACTTATGAACTTCCGACAACCGCTACCAATGGACAACTCTTAGTTTACAACGCTCTTGGACAATTAGTGACTACTAAAAATCTTAACTCAGGTGCGGGAACTATCGAAATTGAAGAACTAACGGCTAATGGTCTGTACCTGATACAAATAGAAGCAGACGGTCAGAAGAGCGCTCCGATGAAAATTATGAAGACGGAGTAGATAGGGGGAGGTGGATGGGATTTCTTTATTCGCGGTTAAATTACGCAAGAAGGAAACCCCATCCACCTTTTTGCCCACTCACCTTTTTCCAACCAAAAACTCAAACTTTTCGCTCTTTCGCTGTAAATTCGTTGCGTTGAGTTATAATGGAACATGATTGTTCTAATTAGCTCTTACAGACCAACTAATTTTACCAGCCCGCTAATATTCTAAGTAATTGACAAACAAATATTTCGATCTAATAGATCAGACGTTTTACTTTCCTCAGGAAGGCTTTGATTTAGAAAATGGATATCTGACCTTCAATGATATTCCACTGAAATACCTTATCGAAAAATATGGAACGCCACTGAAGCTTACCTATTTACCTAAAATAGGCTTCCAAATAAAACGCGTTAGAAATCTTTTCAACAGAGCCATTAAAGTCAAAGGCTACTCTGGAAAATACTTCTATTGTTATTGTACAAAAAGTAATCACTTCTCTTATGTCATGGATGAAGTACTGGAACATGGCGCGCATCTGGAGACCAGCTCGGAGTTCGATGTTGCTTTGATTCGTCGTTTAGAAAAGGCGGGTAAGATTCAAAAGGATATAATCATTCTTAATAATGGTTTTAAAACTAGAGCTTACGCAAAACGTATCGTCGAGCTACTGGAGGATGGCTACGAAAACGTAATGCCTATTTTGGATAACAAAGAGGAATTAGATCTCTTTGATGAACTTACTACGAACAAATTCAAAATCGGAATTCGCATCGCTACGGAGGAAGAACCCAATTTTTCTTTTTACACTTCTCGTCTGGGAATCCGCCAATCTGAAGCCATTGATTTCTACAAATCAAAAATTGAAAACAATCCAAAGTTCGAACTCCAAATGCTGCATTTTTTTGTAGACACTGGAATTAGAGATACCACTTATTACTGGGGCGAATTGAAAAAGGCTATCAAAGTTTATTGCGAATTGAAAAAGATTTGTCCGACATTAAAGTCGTTCAACTTAGGTGGAGGAATGCCCATTCGAAATTCACTTAGTTTTGAATTCGATTATAAATACATGATCAAAGAAATAGTAAATCTAATTTCTGATGCTTGTGACGAAGAAGAAATTCAGGAGCCAGATATTTTCACAGAATTTGGTTCTTATACCGTTGGAGAAAGTGGCGCGATCATTTTTTCTGTCCTTGGCCAAAAGCAACAAAACGATTCTGAGCTTTGGTACATGATCGACAATTCTCTGATGAATACCATCCCAGATAGTTGGGGTATTGCAGAGCGTTTCATTCTCCTACCAATCAACAAATGGAACAACGAATACACCCGAATTAACATCGGCGGTCTCAGTTGCGACAACTCTGATTATTATAATTCTGAAGTTCACGGAGCCCAAGTTTTTCTACCAGCTTATGATCCTTCCGACGAAGAACCTTTGTACGTTGGTTTCTTTCACACTGGTGCTTATCAGGATGCTATTAGTGGCTATGGAGGTATCAAACATTGCTTGATCCCTGCTCCAAAACATGTGTTGTTGGATAGAGATGAGAAAGGAAATCTTACAGATGTGTTGTATAAAGGAGAGCAGGAGGCGGATGGGATGTTGGATATTTTGGGGTATTAAAAATACAAAATACAGCAAAGCTAAAAGTGAACGGTCAACAGTTAAAAGCTTAAGAAATGTCCAAACAACAAAAGATAAAAACCTTCGACCCAAATGGAGTAGGACTAGAGAATGGCCATTTCATCGGCTTACCATTTGAGGAAGAAGAAGCTGAAATTGTTCTCCTCTCCATTCCTTGGGACGTAACCGTTTCCTACAATGACGGAACTGCCAATGGTCCCACTAATATTTTAAAAGCTTCCACTCAATTAGATTTATTTGATGAAGATGTGCCAGATGCCTGGAAGAGAGGATTGTTTATGCGGCCTCCTTCTGAAGAATGGTTGCAGCGGAATACAGCACTTAGAATTAAGGCGCTAAGCTACATTAATTGGCTAGAGGAAGGAAGTCTTACAGGTCAGAAAGAAGCGATGGACCAAATTCGAGAAGAGGTGAATAGGGCTTGCGAGGAATTAAAAGAAGCTGTGAAGCAAAATGTAAGTGTATTGTTAGGTAAGGGGAAACTTGTTGGTCTGATAGGAGGAGATCATAGCTGCCCATTGGGGTACCTCGAAGCATTGGCAGAACGGCATGAAGCTTTTGGTGTTTTGCAAATTGATGCACACATGGATTTGCGCAAAGCATATGAAGGCTTTACTTATTCGCATGCTTCTGTCTTTTACAATGCCTTGGAGCTTCCGCAAATAACAAGACTCTTACAAGTTGGAGTTCGTGATTTCTGTGAAGAAGAGTATGCCCTTGCCAATGCAGATGATCGCATAAAAGTATTTTATGAAAAGGACATTCGTACACATTTATATCAGGGCGGTACTTTTGCATCGCTTTGTGCAAAAATGATAGAGTCGCTTCCGCAAAAAGTCTATGTAAGTTTTGATATTGATGGATTGGACCCTAAGCTTTGTCCGAATACTGGGACACCAGTGCCAGGCGGTTTTGAATTGCAAGAGGCCTTCTTTCTGTTTAGACAAATCGTAGCATCGGGACGGCAGATTATCGGTTTTGATCTTTGTGAAGTAGCAGGGGCAGGGGAGTGGGATGGTAACGTAGGAGCGCGGGTGGCTTATAAGTTGAGTAACCTTTTGGAATTAAAATAAAAAATGCTTTTGATCCTGAGTGAGTTGATTTATTATTAAGCTCATTGAGGGAAAGCTCCACGTACAACTTGGCTAAAGGGTTTTTTCTAACCAAGAAACAAAGGCTAAACTAGCAATTCCGAAAACAAAGATAAGCCTTCGAACTGCACCAAGGCGAACCTGAAAAATGTTAAGGATTTGTCTAAGGCCCCCCCACTAATTATCCTAATTAGAAAAAATATAGTCTAATTCATTAAAAAAAATACGTCAGTTTTTAATGGTTCCTAGCTACCAAGCAGTATACAATTCAATATAATCAGTATAGAATAAAATTTTGATTCGCGTAGTGATTCGTTCTTTTGTACCAATTGTGTCGCTATTGAAGTGTTTCAACGAAATGAAATTTGCTTTACGTGAGCCAATCAAATTGAATTAGAATTCCAATTCTACAGATTATTCCATTCTAAAAGCAAAGCATCACCAAATTTAATATCAAAATAAGTGACCCATGTCAGTTACTTTTTATGTTAAGGGCGTCTTAAGGACATTCTTTTAAAACATAAACATAACTATAACATGGAAAACGCACTTTACGATTTAGGAAACCAATTCGGCGCTTACATACCAGGTATTTTTGGAGCACTAGCTGTTCTGATCATCGGTTGGTTCATAGCAGATCTTACAAAAGGATTGGTCCACAAGCTGTTGAAAAAAACAGATTTAGACAACCGCATCTTCAAGGGAGCCTCCTCCTCCGTTAGCCCCGAGCGATTTATTGCCAAGCTGGTATACTATCTTATTTTAATGATTGTTTTATTGGTCGTATTAGAGATGCTGGGTGTACACAATGTACTAGATCCGGTAAAGAATATGGTCAATAAGTTCTTGGGCTTCATACCAAATATCATTGGTGCGGGGATCATCGGTTTTGCCGGTTACATCATTGCCTCTATTGCTTCTGAAGTAGTTGGATTTGCTGGTGATACATTGGATCGATACGCTACGAAGATGGGATTTTCTACAGAAGCTGACCTCGGCGGTATTTTAAAGAAGATCGTTTTTGTAATCGTATTTTTACCAATACTGATTACTGCTTTAGACACATTAGAACTAGACGTGATCTCTGATCCTTTCAAGATGATGTTCACCACTTTCATCACTGCAATTCCAAATGTATTAGCTGCTGGATTAATCATCGCTGTTTTTTACATCGCTGGAAAATTCTTAGTAGGTATCGTAAGAGACTTGTTAAAAGGATTCGGTGTAGATCAATTTGCTAATCGCCTGAATATCGGCGGCATCATCGGAGAAGGAACTTCCTTGTCTGGATTGATTGCAAATATTGGTTTTTTCTTCCTCATGTTTACAGGAATTGTAGCAGGAGTTGAAAAACTAAATTTCCCACAGCTTTCAATAATTTTAAATAACCTCTTAGAACTTTCAGCTCAGATTTTCTTCGGTCTCATCATTATGGCAGTTGGAAACTTCATCGCTGGAATCGCTTACAAAGCTTTGGAGCAAAACAATGCTTTCATGGCCAGCCTAGCAAGAGTCGCTACACTCGGTTTGTTTTTAGCCATCGCCTTAAGAACAATGGGCATTGCTAATGACATCGTGAATTTAGCATTCGGACTAACACTAGGCGCAGTAGCTGTAGCCGTTGCTCTATCCTTCGGACTTGGAGGAAGAGAAGCAGCCGGCAAACAAATGGAATACCTCATGCAGAAGTTTCGTAGAAACGACAACGCACAATAATTGGTTTTATAGGTTTTGATTTCCAGGACCGTGGTAGTTGTGCAACTTCTGCTTTTGTAACATCAAAGTAATAAAAGTAACTATACGCGGTTCGCCTCGGATTTGTCGAAAGACGAGTCTGGGGCTTTTTTAATTAAAATGTAAATGAAAATGAAAAGGGCCTTCGGTCGTGGATAAAAAGTTCGCGCTGCGATTTCAAAGAATCGCGGTGAGAATTCTTTTTTTTACGTTGGGTAGAATAAAACTGAGCTGCGCCGTAAGTGTATTGTTAGAAGAGCCAGAGGATCACAACAACGAAAAAGAATTTTCACCGCCGCTGCGAGTGTCAGCGCAAACTTTTTCTAAGTAAAAAGTTCGGCTGGCGACTTGGAGTTCGCCTGCAGAATTTTTTTTACGTTGACCGAAATAAATTAGAGTCAATTTGTAAATGCATTGTTAGAATTGCTAGAGGATCACTACAACGAAAAAGAATTTTCACCGCTACCGGAAGTATCAGCGCAAACTTTTTCTAGGATAGAAAGAATCGATCAATAGTATTATTCCTTCAACTTCCCCTTCCTCCCAAAAATAAATTTTTCTAAAGCTTTTTTAGCACGTTTCGGTTCTATGTGCCAAGAAGAGTAGGGGAGTGAAAAAGAGGAGACTCCTATTCGGGATAACATATTCCATTGATCTATTGGAAACGCCGCGGCATAATCTCCGGGATAGCCAATCAAATCTATGCAGAAAGTTTTGTCTTCGTGGATGACAACTATATCTATTTCCATTCCTGCAATTGGATATGATTTATAAACTTGATCTACCTTCCATTTTTCTAACAATGCTACTACATCCTCTAAAAAAGGATCTTCATCATGGTAGCCAGAGACTGCAGAATCACTCAATGGATTTTTAGAAACCTCTTGTAAATATTGTGTGAATAATCTATCTGGATTCAGTGTTTCTATGGAGACAGAGGAAAAAATATGTTGAAGAGAACGTGCTCGGGTGATACTTACGTTGAAAACATCTGGTCGATTTAAGTAGATGAATGAGGAAGGATGTGCTTCATTATCAAGCACAAAGGAAAGCAACATTACGTCTCGTTCTTCTCCTTGAAAATGAAACGGAGTGCCGATTAGTATCCGATGCCGAGCAATATCTCTAGCTTCAAGTTTTTCTCTGACTTTACTTTTTAGCAAAGATACCTGAGCACGGAAAGGAGATAGAATACCAATGCTTTGACAAAGGCTACGCTTTATATCTGATTCATATTTTATCAGTTGTAGGATTTTATCAATTATTCCATTGGCCTCTTGTTCGTTCTGATTCTTTGTATTCCTAATTCCATTCACTTCGTGCAGGAACACATTCTTTTCGCGCAAAGTTGTTGGCGTTGCCGTCATTATCGTTAGCTTTTCATTATAGAATTTGTCGTTGCTAAAACGAATAATATCAGGCATACTTCTATAGTGCTCATTCAGAAAATGAACCTGATCCTGACTTGGCAGAGACGAGGAAACCAAATCCAATAAGCTCACTTTTTTATAATCTAGTTTATTTGTTGCTACACCTTTAATGTTGTGCTTTTTCGCAAACTTATTTTGCTGCTTTTGAGATAGGAAAGAAATATGTCTTAATTGTTTTGGATCACCTACTACAACCGCTTTCTTCGCTCTTTGTAAAAGTGGAAGAGAACTGGCTATATCGCATTGAGTCGCTTCATCAATAATAACGACGTCAAAAAGTTCTTTGGTAAACGGCAGGGACTGATGTACATCTGATGAATTTACCGTCCAGATGGGAAGCGCTTGTAGAATATATCTGAAGTCAATTTTTTCAAATTGTTCTTTCATTAAGTTTCCTGTATCAGATTTTAAGGCAGCCAACATTCCGCTTAGATGAGCGCGGTTAGATTTTAATACTTTGTAGAGCTGATGGTCGAAGTGTGCGCGAATTAATTGTTTGGTTGTTCGTTCTCTTTTTGAGATTAGTTTATCCAATCCTTGAGTTATGGTCCAATGGCCCATTCGACTATTGATGCGAAAAACAATGTAGCTCTTTTTTAAACTTTGGAAAAAATTATCCTGATAGTGATAAAAGAATTCACCCCATTTTAATTCGTCCTTGGTTCGTGAGCGAAGGACATTTTCGCGCTGTGTAATTTCTTTATCGAGCGTTTGAAGCGAACGGCTTAAGGATTTAATTTTTAGCGGTTCGTTAATCGCTTGAAAACCATGTAGGATATCATCCAGTCGTTTTTGTAAAGACTTTAGATAACCACGTTTAGCCGTCCGAATGACAAGATTTTTAAGTCCGAATTCTTTCTCGATTTTATCGGCCACTACATTTCCTGCCTGATTGTTCTTGGAAGCGATGAGTACTGACTTTCCTTGGTTGATCAGGCTAATGGCCAAAGCAGCAGTAGTAAAAGATTTGCCAGTTCCGGGAGGACCAACAACCATTGTAATAGCATGGTCACTTGCCGAGTGCAGTACGCCCATCTGACTTTGATTGAGCGTGACCGGAGTCAGCACCTTATCCTTTTTTCGAGAGTTTTTGGAAAGGCTGGGTTTTAAGAAAATATCAGAAATAACTCCTGAATAATTCTTTTTGGTAGAAAGCTCTTCTAGCTCGTTGAGAATTCCTCTGGAGCCAGAAGGTTTATGAATCAATCCCACGCCAATACCTGGCAAAAGTGATGAGGAGTTGTCTGTATTTCTTTTGTTAGAAATTTGTTTTAATTCCTCCGAGCTAAGTAATTCAGGAAATGTTTTTAGTCTGGTCAGATCCAGTTGAGGAATTAATTTGGTCAGTGTATTTTCCAATTGATGTATTTCATCAAATCGTAGAAAACCTTTTGGCAATGCTTCTGATAAAACATCGTAAGTGATTTCTCCATCAAAATGCGCTCTTACAAAATCCATAAATACAGGATTGAGAACCACATTATCTACATCTAAAGAGAGATAATATACTTCAGATTCGACGATTAAATCTGCTGGATAAATGAACAGAGGGGTAAATGCTTTTTGCTTTCGTCCTATGACATTCATTTTACCTGAGAGAAAAAAAGCACAGCAATACAAGGCCTTTTCCTGAGAATGAATAGCGAGCGTTTTTTCCATCTCCGCTCCCCATTCAGAATCTACAGGATATTGTAGTAATTTACCATTCAGAAGCTCCGCTGAATTTAATATTAGCTGATGCTCTACCTTCTTTCCGAAAAAGTTCATAACCCCAATCGCTTTGAAATCAACTTGATAGCAAGAGCGGAAATAAGAGATGATATTGGAAAGATCTGACATAAGGAACCAAATATATAATTTCTGCTTTCAACAACCTATCTTCGCCCCAATAAAAAAAATATCTCC
>JBGCDT010000084.1:0-19875 GCA_045105695.1 Saprospiraceae bacterium
GTTTGTATTTTGATTTTTCTGATTTAAATACGGGAACATATTTTGTTAAAATCGGAGATAATCGAAATCAATCTAACCGAAAGTTGACAATTAAAAAATAGAAAGAATACTGTCCACCCATATCATCCATAAATTAAAATAACACATGCACGCATCGACTTCACAATTCATTGCTTGACATACTACAAGCCCCTGTACAAGTCAGAAATTTACCCCCATCAAGCTTCCTCATCCCCCATCCACATACCGACTGCTACCCTTAGCATAAAGTTGAAAGAGTGATCCAATCATTTCAACAACTCCTTTTGTTTTGTCTGTCGCTTTTCTAATTGTAATTATTCAGCTAGTTTGAACCAGGCCAAGGAATGATTCCACATCAATATCTCAGTAGGTTTTCTTAATTTCGCTCTCCATTTTCAAACAAAAGTTATCGGATTTAAGTTATGAATAGTTCTAGAAAAAGCAAAACTCTCTTTATATTTTGTTTATTATTGATGATAAATTTTGGGGAACTTATTGCCAATCAAATAGAAACTTTAGAAAAGGAACTAGCCATAGCTACAGGAGAAAGACGGCTAAGACTGTTAGATAAATTGTCGTTTGAATTAACAAGAGTCGATTCTAAAAGAGCAGAAAAATTAGCTTTGGAAGGGGTTGAATTGTCAAAAACTTTAGAGGACTCGACTGCGCTATTTTCCATTTATTATAATTTAGGTAGAATTCTAACCTCACAAAATCGACCAAAGGAAGGTACCGATTATATTATTGCTAGCTTAAATTATTTTAGACAAAAGAAACAAACTCGTTTCATTGGTAGGGGGAATCTCTTATTGGGGGGTATTTCTACTTCTAAGAGGAAATACTTATTAGCCGATAGTCTGATGTCGGAAGCAATACTTGATTTAGCAGAGGCAAAAGATACTTCTTTCCTCTCAGAAGCCCAGATGATGAAGGGACATGTACATTATTATTTAGTAGATTTTCCAAAAGCCAACTGGCATTACCAAGAAGGTCTCACCTTAGCAAAATTAATCGGAAATAATAGATTAATCACTTATGGTTTAAGTAATTTGGGTGTGGTTCAAAAGCGTTTGAAGCAATTCCCTCAAGCATTAGAATATTATTTTCAAGGACTTGATTTTGCAGAAAGTGATTTTGATAAAGCTGCCTTATTAAACAACATTAGTAATGTTTATCTCAAATTGAAAGATTGGGATTCTGCTTTAAAATATCAAAAAGAAGCACTACAAATAAAGCAAAAATTAGACTTCCCGTTAGCAATTGCGAATAGCATGGATAATATTGGAATAATATACAGAAACACGCTCAACTATGGTGATGCTTTGAAATATTCCAAAGAAGCATTGGCGATGAAAGAAAAAATAAAAAGCGAAAACACGAAAATAGAAAATACGCTCAATAATTTAGGTAACCTATATTCAACCTTAGAAGATTACAAGAAAGCCTCTCATTATTATGAGCGTTCTTTAGCCATTTATTTGGAACGGAATGATCGACTAGGAATAATGAGGAGCTATTATAACATTGCATTAACAGCTCACAATAGAGATAAAAACAAAGAGGGCTTACCACTTGCTCTAAAGAGTTTAGCAATCGCTAAAGAGCTTAGTGATTTAAGCGCTCGGATAAGTATAAATAAATTGCTAGCAGATATTTACGAAGCTTTGGAAGTATCTGAAAAGTCACTAATGTATCGAGAGGTTTATCATTCATTGAAAGATAGTTCCTACAATATCAAGAACCTACGCAAGATTACCACAATCGAAAATGAACACCAGCAAAAGAAGCTATCAGCTGAAAATGAAGAACTAAAGGCCGGTGAAGGTGAAATACTTCTACAATTGCAAAAGTATAAATGGCTATTGGGAGCGAGTCTTTTACTTTTGTTATTGTCCGTTCTTTTTTACGTAAGACAAAAGCAAAAACGCAAAGAGATTGAAAAACGCTCAAATGAAAAGTTAGCAGCTGCGCGTTTGAAGACAACAGAAAAAGACCTTATTTTGCAAAGACGGCTAGATCAACTACAAGAAATGCTAATCGCCCAAAAAGCTGAGCATTCAAAAGAAGAAAGGTCCGAAGAACCTGTATCACAGGAATCAAAAACTTCTCTGAATAGTATGTCGGACTTCCTCATTGAAAACCTTAATACCGAGAAAGATTGGACAGATTTCGAGCTCTACTTTACCCGCGTTCATGTTGATTTCTTTAAAGAATTAAAAACGTCCTTTCCAGACATCACCCCTAACGAACTAAACCTATGCGCCCTGCTTCGGCTGAACCTTCTGAACAATGAAATTGGAGAAATAATGGGTATTAATGCTGAAAGTGCCCGTCGAGCACAGTACCGATTAGCGAAGAAAATGAACCTTCCCAGCAATGATGAGCTTAGAACCTATCTGCTTAAACTATAAAACTATTTTTTCTTAAAAAATGCTCTTTTAAGCGTGTTTTCAGCTCTTGTCCCGCAATTATCATAGATATTTTCATCTTTGTCACGGACTTGTCCACCTCAAAACAGGCCATTTTAAAGTGAACGATTATACATTTGTGCATATCAAAATCGGTACAAATGAAGAAATTGTTATTCCTCTATTTCTTGATCCTTCTTTTGGATACCCAAGGTGCTGTTGTATCCGCTGGGGCTCTCTCTTTGACCCATTGCCAAGGAGGTGATTCTGATATTTTTGGCTTAATCACCGCTCTGCCATTGGCAACAGGTTCTATGGTTTATTCAACTAGCGATGAGGAGGTATTAGCCTCAGGAATATTCATCAGCTCTTGGACAGAAGAGACTAGAGAATCTGTAAGCACGATACCGGTGCCTGACAGTAAAATTACTCTTTGGAATGCGAATGCCGCCGACCTAAGGTCTTTGGTTTATTTCCAGACCGATAATGTAGATCGAAACTTCTTACTTAGCGCCAGAGGTAGTCAAGTATTAGATTTTCAAAATACCAATGACACTTCGTGGGGTATAGTTCCACCTTTAAGCACAAGACCTATTAGCTCAATCAGTCATGCCTTTATTCAATCGGATAGAGACAATACAGAAATTGTAACTCAATTTTAAAATAATAATCCATGAAGTAAGTAGGAGGTCAAATTTGTTTTTACAATAAGTTGAACACCTACTTAAGTTATTCAAAAAATATATCGATAAAAACTAAACGAATCTAATATACTGCCTACCAAGTCTAAGATAGTCTATAACTATTGATGAAAAGCTCACATCAATCATTACAGAAGTATTTGAAAGAAGAAGTCTAAACTGACTGCATACTTTCATTGAATCACTTAATATTCAAAATAATAATATTCTTAATTCGCTCCATGTATTTTCCGGAGCATCAAAACTTTTAAATTATGAAAAAGACAAAAGTAAGTTTAGAACAGCTAAAAAAATCATCTGTATCTGTGTTTGAGAAGAATCAACAGAGAAACGTAATAGGTGGAGTAGATAAAACAAAAATCAAAGGCCCTAGAAAACCATCAAATTAATTTCTAATTCTCCAAAGCAACAATACTATTATAACCTGCTCTAGGCATTAAGCCAAGCATAAAAAATTCAATTATGAAAAAGACAAAAAGTAGTATCGATCAATTGAAAGCGCTATCTGTTTCGGTAATCGAAAAAGGTCAGCAAGCTAAAGTAAAAGGCGGGATAAAAAAAAGAAAAATCAAGATCCCCGGCTCTACGAATAATTAAATCAGCAATAATGCTATTATAAATCGCTCGAAATTTCAACGAGCATCAAAAATTACGAATTATGAAAAAGATAAAAAGTAGTATCGATCAATTGAAAAAATCACCAGACTTGATGGTCAATAAAGATCAACAAAGTAAAGTAAAAGGTGGAATAGAGAGATCAAAAATCAAGATCCCAGGAAGACCGCCTAAGTAAATTCTAAGTTTTCAAAAGTAATAATGCTATTATAAATCGCTCAAGGTGTTAAGCCGAGCATAAAAATCACTAATTATGAAAAAGACAAAAAGCAACATCGACCAGTTAAAAGCGCTATCTACTTCGGTAATAGAAAAAGATCAGCAAGCTAAAGTAAAAGGCGGGGTAGATAAAAGCAAAATCAGAATCCCCGGTTCTACAAAGAATTAAACCAGCAATAATGCTATTAAAACTCGCTCGAAATTTCAATGAGCATCAAAATTACGAATTATGAAAAAGATAAAAAGTAACATCGACCAGTTGAAAAAATCACCTGCTTTGGCCATCAATAAGGATCAACAGAGTAAAGTAAAAGGTGGGATAGACAGAACGAAGATCAGAGTGCCTCGTAATGGGTAACTGATTTAAACAAGCTCCAAAAAGATGGCTAAAAGTAGATTATTTTTAGCCATCCTCTAACTCTTAGACTAAACCTTACAGATAACCTACACTACTTAAAGATGAAAAACATTGTACTCTTAATGTTACTCCTAATCTCAGCTTCTTGCAGGAATAAAGAAGAACCTGTTAATAAGCCTACAGCTGCGCAGAAAGAAAAATACCAAAGCTTAATCAAAAAAGCTTCCCAACTATACTACTCAAAAGATTACTTAAAATCTGCCCGAAAATATTCAGAAGCCTTTAAAATCATTGGAGATAAAAGTGCTACGACTGATAGATATAATGCTGCCTGCTCTTGGGCTTTGGCAAATAAAATTGACTCTTCATATATCCAATTATTTCGCGCTGCAGAAAAAGGAGGCTATTCAGACTATAGTCATATACTAGCAGACACAGACCTATCAAAATTACATACTCATAAAAAATGGAAAAATCTTCTTGAAATTATTAAGAACAATAAAGAGAAAAAAGAAATTAACCTTGACAAGTCTCTTGTGTCAATCCTAGATTCTATTCACAGAATTGACCAATCTGTAAGATCAAAATTCCATAAGGCTCTAAAAGAACATGGTAGCGAATCCGATGAATTCAAAATCGCTATAAAAGTAATGCTGGAACAAGACTCAATTAATATTATAAAAATTGAAAAAATATTAAACGAATATGGTTGGTTAGGAATAGATGTTATTGGAGAAAAAGGGAATCAAACCTTGTTTTTAGTTATTCAACACGCAGAACTAAAGGTTCAAGAAAAATATCTACCAATGCTTAGAGAGGCAGTCAAACATAAGAATGCCCAACCGAGTCAATTAGCTTTACTAGAAGACAGAGTTGCAGTAAGAAATGGCAAAAAACAGATTTACGGAAGCCAAACTAGAATAGATAACAAAACTGGAGAAAACTATTTTATGCCAATTGAAGATCCTGAAAACGTAGATGCCCGAAGGGCAAATGTTGGTTTGGAATCCATAGCCAATTACGCAGAATCATTTAATATAACTTGGAATGTTGAAGAACATAAAACAATGACAAAGAAAATAGAGCTGGAAAAAAGATAAAGAAATGCTAATGATATAAATAACATTCACCCTCAATAAAAGTGGGTAATGCCAAGGACAACTATACGACAATCAAAAAACTGTTTTTCATTCATCTCTCATAGCTAACTAATAGAGAAACATGCAAAATAGATAATCATGTGCTTTATTAAAACCATAAACTCTTCCCTAAACAATCATAAAGAATAACCTAGTGAAAAAAACAAACCTAATTCTTCTATTCGCGCTACTCTCAAATTTCATTTACTCACAAAACATAGATCCTAAATTAAATGGAATTGACAAAGAGATTGAAACCTTAATCAAATCGTACAAAGCTGTTGGTGTATCTGTGGCAGTAGTAAAAGGTGATAAAATAATTTATTCCAAAGGGTTTGGATATCGGAATTTAGAAGAAAAATTACCTGTTGACGAAAAAACCCTTTTCCCAATTGCTTCAGTTACCAAAGCATTTACAGCATCTCTTTTGGGTATTTTAGAAGAAGAAGGAAAAGTGTCTTTAAATCAAAAGCCCTCCTACTACATCCCGAGACTCCAATTTTACAACAACGAAATGGATAATCTAATTACCATTAAAAGCTTATTGTCTCATAAAAGTGGGATAGGAAGTGTGGATGGTTCATTAGTTCTTTTTGCTGAAAACAATAGATTAAAATCACTCGAAAAATTCAAACACCTTCAACCTAATGGTAAGATAAATGATAGCTGGATCTATAGCAATGCAGGTTACACTATTGCAGGAACAGTAGTGGAGCAGGTGACAGATAAAACCTGGGGTGATAATATCAGAGACAGAATTTTTCGTCCACTCAACATGGAAAATTCATTTATTACCATAGAGAACATGAAGCATACGAATAATTATTCTCTGGTTTATGGATTATCTAAAGGAACTATTAAGCAAGTTTTATTTGAAGAGTATTTTGATTATGCTCCAGCAGGCGCCATTAAAAGTTGTACAAAAGACTTGGCAAACTGGACAATAACCTGGCTCAATGAAGGGAAGTTCAAAGACCAACAAATTTTACCCAAAGAATATGTTCATGAGGCCACTTCTATTCAAAACATACGAGATGGGAGCGGAGATCGAGAAGTCTTTTTATTCGGAGATGGTTTTGGTTGGCGTATGGAATCTCAAATGGGACAATATAAGGTCTATCATGGAGGTAATTCTTCTGGGGCTAGCTCGCTGATTTTAACTTATCCATTTGAAAGACTAGGGATTATTGTTTTGACGAATCAACAAGCTTCATTATTGCCTTATATGATTGGCGAAGTTATTAAAACTAGAATGTTGAATTTACCCAAAGTAGAAATTAGTCAATACCCAGTCATCGTAACAGACATTCACACAGATGATAAAACCATAAAACCAATTAATGAAGAGAATAAACCGAGCCATACTTTGGCTGATTTTTGCGGCAGTTATTTCCATAAAGGTTATGGTAAGTTAAAGGTAATTGAAAAAGGTAATTCTTTATTTGTTGTTTTTCCGAGTTATACTTTTAGGCTACAACACACAGGCTTTAATTCCTTCCAAATGAAACTTACAGAGGAAATTCCACAGGTACTAAATCCAGAATTCTTTTATCTGGATTTTCAGACCAACTATAAAGGAGCTATTAGTTCTTTGAAAACAAATCTTCAGTATAAGCCTGTAGAATTTAAAAAAGAAAAAACGGCTACTCAATAGAATAATTTTAGAAGAGCATTTCTTGACTTACCTATTGATAAAATTATAAACTACCTAAATTTTTCATTAGCCGATTAGATTTCACCTTACAATTGAATTGACTACAAATCGGATATATTTTAAAAAACAACACCAGCAACTAAGAACATACAGCCACTGCTATAAAATATTTCAGGAATTATGAAAACTCTAATTCCAAAAGCAATCGGTAATAAACAACATGATAAAGCAATGAAAGGAAAACTTCACATCATATTAAAGTTACTAGCTCATTTTAGTTTTAAGGTACCAAATAATGATTTAAAAATCAGATTACTTAGTGACCCTGACGAAGGAATCGCCCCAATAAGTAATACCCTGGATTTTTTTGGCATTAATAACATCACAGCTACAGTACCCAAAACTGCTTTTGACCAATTACCGCCTTGTTTTATGGCACAAGTTGCGCAAGAAGATCAAGAGGATATTGTATTAGTTAATAAAGTATCGAATGGGGATGTGGAGATTGTAGAGGATGAAAATAATTCCAAAACAGTTACTAAAGAAGAATTCAAATTAATGTGGACGGGGTTGATTATAGCTATTGAGAAAAACCCGGATGCGGCAAATCTAGTTTTAGATAAAAAAAGTTATTTAAAAGTAGGTTTAATATCATGTGTAGTATTATTGACAACATATACCGCTTTTCTGACGGGTTCGTTACCTAAAACACTCTATACCGTTTGTTCTATTTTAGGCTTAGGTATAAGTTATTTAATACTGAAGGAAAAGTTTAGTGGAGGAGAAGCGCCTTCCCGATTCTGTACCTTCTCTAAGAACACCGATTGTAACAGCGTTTTAAATTCTAAAGAAGCAAAATTGTTTTCATTCGCGGATTTGAGTGATGCTTCTGTTGTGTACTTTTCTTTTCTACTCTTAGGGTTCAGCATTGCACCTACTAGTATTATATTTTTTGCTTTGGCGATCTGCTCCTTACCTGTTCTTATTTATTCCTTCTACCTACAATACTTCAAAATAAAGAAGTGGTGTCCTTTGTGTTTGACTATTGCTTCTATATTAATAATTCAATTTGGATTATTGTGGCTTTCTGTTGATAGCTTAACCTTTAACACTTTAGATACACTAATTTTTCCTTTGACTTTAATTGTATTAATATTGTCTTGGTACCATATTAAAGAATTACTTCTCCTTCAACAAGACAACAGTATACTGGTAATTGACAATTTAAGATTTAGAAGAAATCGTACACTGTTCTTACCCTATTATCATAGCTCTCGAAAAATAGAGACTAAAATAAATTCAATTCCTGATATATGCTTAGGTGCGCCTAACAGCGTAGTCACTTTTCTAATGATAACTAATCCATTATGCAAAGCATGTTTTGATGCTCATTCCAATCTAATTAAATTGTTTGAAAAGTACGGCGATAAAATTCAAATACGCTTTCGATTCTATGTTCCATCCAATGATAGAAAAGACCCAAGAACAATTATTGCTGAGCGACTTTTAGAATTATACCTCTATGAAAATGACAACTTTAAAGAGGCGTTTCAACATTGGTATTCTAAAGTTTCCATCAATGAATGGCTACATAAATGGGGACCATGTAAAAGAGAAAATATCAATGATATACTAAGTGATCACAAATTATGGTGTGAGCAAAACCATCTTAAATATACACCAGCTATTCTAATCAATGAGAAGTTGTTTCCTCGATTTTATCTGACTGAGGATATAGAAAACTTTTTAGATCCAATAATAACTTACGAAGCACAAAGATCTGGATTAACGACTGAAAGACGTAATCCTCAAACGTCTATAAATGATTGAGGTCTTTTTAATCTAAATAATAAATTATGTTGAACAACATTTTAAGTATGAAAGGAGTAGCTGTACTCGATAAAAAACAGCAGATGTCTATTAACGGTGGTAGCTGTGCCTACTTTAATGGAGAAACTGGGGAAATATCATATGATCAATCTAGCCAAGGGGCACAAGACATGCTCCAAAATGCAAGTGATCATTGGTGCTGTACTAGTTGCGGCACAGCCTCGTGGTATGTTAGTGATCCATCCTGTAATTCAATAAGTATTGATTCACTTCCTTGGCACACGCCCTCTCATTCTACTACATAAATTTGTGAACACATTGAATAACAGTAGTTTTTTCTACACCAGGCATGTAGCCTGCTGTTACTTCTTGTCCTGGTTTAATTATTAGAAAATATTTTTTCGCAAAAAACAGACGTAAACCTCAAGCGTCTAAAAAGATCGAGGGATTTTTTTAATCTAAATTTTTAATCATGTTAAACAACATTCTAAGTATGGAGGGAGTAGCTGTACTCGACAAAAAACAGCAGATGTCAATTAACGGTGGTTCATGTGCCTATTATAATGGAGAAACAGGTGATGTATCGTATCATCAGACTAGTCAAGGTGCCCAAGATTTGCTCCAAAACGCAAGTGACCATTGGTGCTGTAGTACTTGCGATACTGCTTCATGGTACCAGCCTTGTACACCACATACTTCTCAAGGCCCATCGGGTAAATGGGTTTCCAGAGGATGTGGACACGCCCTATAATAGTAATCTTTTTTATACAGTAGGCATTTAGCCTGCTGTATTTCCTTATCGTGATATAATTCTTATAAAAAAAAATTCGCGAAAAATAGACGCAATCCTTAAGCGTCTAAAAATGATTGAGGAAATATTTAATCTAAATTTTAAATCATGTTAAATAACATTCTAAGCATGGAAGGAGTAGCTGTACTCGGTAAAAAACAGCAGATGTCTATTAATGGTGGTTCATGCGCCTATTTTAATGGATCAACAGGTGAGGTCCAGTATAATCTTTCTTCTGGAGGTGCACAAGGGAGTCTCTCAAATGCGAGTGATCATTGGTGCTGTAGTAGTTGTAGTACCGCTTCCTGGTACAATCCAAGTAGCGGGTCTTCTAGCGGGTCTTCTACTCATCCTAATTATATAGGAGGGCATATACCGATGTACTGAAGACATCGAATAACAGTAGTTTTTTTGAACAACAGGCTTGTGTCTGTGGCCTTTTTCTTTTGTAATTAAATTGTTATAAAATATTTTTTCGCGAAGAATAGACGGAATCCTCAAACGTCTATAAATGATTGAGGAAATATTTTTTTATTTAAACTATAAATCATGTTGAACAACATTTTAAGTATGGAAGGAGTCGCTGTACTCGACAAAAAACAGCAGATGTCTATTAATGGTGGAGGAACCTGCCACTATTACAATGGAGAAACAGGTCGGGTATCGAATCATCTTTCTAGTAGCGATGCACAAGGTATGCTCCAAAATGCAAGTGACCATTGGTGCTGTACCAATTGTGCTACTGCTTCATGGGCCAATAGTATTGCTTGTATTGGAGAAGATCATGATGGGGAATGCATAGAATAAAACCTATTTATACAGCAGGCTTCTGCCTGCTGTATTTCATTCTGTTAATACATCATTTATCCCCATGCCAAAAGTTCCTATTCATTGAGATATAAAAATTTTCCTTTTTACAAACAAGCTGACCAAAAAGACTGCGGTCCCACTTGTTTAAAAATCATCGCTAAATTCTACGGCAAAAACATTTCTGTTCCAATGCTAAGGGGATTTAGTGAGACCATTAGAACGGGTAGTTCCTTATTGGGCTTAAGCGATGCTTCTGAAAAAATTGGATTTAGAAGTCTAGGTGTCAAGTTGACTTTGAAGGCACTTAAAGAAGCTCCGCTTCCCTGTGTTTTGCATTGGAATAAAAATCATTACGCAGTTTTATATAAAATTAAACGAGGCAGATTTTATATTTCTGATCCCGCTCATGGATTATTGAAATACAAGGAGAAAGAATTTTTAAAACACTGGATTGGGAACAATGCTAAAGAAGACACACTGGAGGGCGTAGCTTTACTTTTAGAGCCGACGCCAATTTTCTATCAGTCCGATTTTGACAAAGACAAATCTGATTTCAATTTTAGTTTTCTATCAAGCTATGTCTTTAAATACAAAGAATATATTTGGCAACTAGTCATAGGTTTGCTTGCGGCAAGTTTACTGCAACTTATTTTTCCCTTCCTAACACAAAGTGTTGTCGATGTAGGTATAGCCAACCAGGATATTCATTTTGTAAATCTGATTCTTTTTGCACAGTTGGCCTTATTTATTGGCAGGACTTCTATAGAGGTAATTAGAAGCTGGATCTTATTGCACCTGAGTGCACGGATTAATATATCATTGATTTCCGATTTTTTTATAAAATTAATGAATTTGCCCATTGCATTTTTCGATACGCGTATGACGGGAGATATATTGCAACGGATCAATGACCACAAAAGAATAGAACGGATCATGACCACCTCGTCATTAAGTGTTTTATTTTCTATGGCCAATCTTGTCATATTCAGCATCGTGCTCATCTACTATAGCTTAATGCTATTCGGTGTTTTTCTATTGGGAAGCTTTCTATATTTTTTATGGATTATTATTTTTTTAAAGAAGCGTAGGGATTTGGACTATAAACGATTTTCGGAAGTGAGCCAAGAACAAAGTAAAGTCATCGAACTCATTAATGGAATGCAAGAAATTAAATTGCACAACGCCGAAAAACAAAAGCGATGGGGTTGGGAATTTGTACAAGCGCGTTTATTTAAAGTATCAATAGAAGGCTTGGCCCTAGAACAATACCAGAGCGTAGGCTCTGCATTTATAAATGAGATAAAAAATATTTTCATCACGGTTCTGTCAGCAAAACTGGTAATCAACGGAGAAATTACCCTTGGAATGATGCTGGCAGTTAGCTATATCGTCGGCCAACTTAATTCACCGATTGCCCAACTTATTAATTTCATAAGAGAGGTACAAGACGCCAAGATATCACTGGAACGACTTGGAGAAATACACAATAAAGAAGACGAAGAAGAATCCCCTGTAGAGAAGATAAATGAAATACCAGTAGGCACTGATATTGATTTATCAAAAGTCTCTTTTAAATATACGGGGTCTGATCAACGGGTGTTAGAAGGTTTGGATTTAGTGATTCCGGCAAATAAAATAACTGCCATTGTTGGCGTAAGCGGAAGTGGTAAAACCACCCTAATGAAATTGCTTTTAAAATTCTATGAACCTATTGAAGGGAAAATAAAAATAGGAAATTATGACTTAAAAAACATTTCTCAAAAGGCATGGAGAAATGACTTTGGAGTCGTCATGCAAGAAGGCTATATTTTTAATGATACCATCGCGAATAACATTGCTGTAGGCGAAGACTTTGTGGATAAACAGAAACTCGCCCACGCAGTGGATGTGGCAAACATAAAAGAATTCATTGAAGAATTGCCATTGTCTTATAATACCAAAATCGGTATGGAGGGGGTGGGCGTAAGCACAGGACAAAAACAACGGTTGCTGATTGCGAGGGCTGTATACAAGAACCCCAACTTCTTGTTTTTTGATGAAGCCACTAGTGCTTTAGATGCCAACAACGAAAAAGTCATTATGGAAAAGCTAGATGGTTTTTTAAAAAACAAAACAGCCGTGGTTATCGCTCATCGATTAAGTACTGTAAAAAATGCGCATCAGATTGTTGTTTTAGATAAAGGGAAGATTGTTGAAGTAGGCGAACACAAAGAACTGGTGGAACAAAAAGGCTACTACTATAAGCTTGTTAAAAATCAATTAGAATTAGGAAATTAAATGTCAGATAATAATTTAGATAATATTGAATTAAGGAGTGAGGAAGTACAAGAAATTCTCACCGCCGTCCCCAACTGGATGATACGTTGGGGCAGTGCACTATTTTTAATTCTAATTCTTATGCTACTCGCCATTTCTTGGTTTGTGAAATATCCTGACATTATATTATCAGAAGCTACGATTACGACTCAAGTTCCACCGCAGAAAGAATTCGCTAAAACAACTGGGAAGTTAGAAGCCGTTCTAGTTGAAGACAACCAAGTCGTTCGAGCAAATCAGCCGATGGCTATTATTGAAAATACGGCTGACTATACTGATGTTTTTAAATTAAAGTCAACAGTTGACAGCATCAGAATCACCAATGATTCCTTTGAGTTTCCTTTTAAGGATTTACCCATATTGAGTTTGGGAGATATCGAATCTCAGTTTGCTTTATTTGAGAACAGCTACATACAATATCAATTAAATAAAAGACTTCGGCCATTCACGAATGAAGCTGTAGCTAGTAAATATTCAATAGCTGAATTAAAAAGGCGCATTAATAATTTACAACATCAAAAAAAGATTAACAGAAGAGAGTTGTCCTTTAAAGAAAAAGAACTAAAACGATATAAGTCCTTGTTTGATAGTGGTGTTATTTCGGCTCAAGAATATGAAAACAAACAATTAGCCCATGCTCAGGCAGAACGAAATTATCAAACCTTTGAATCTTCTATTTCACAATTAAGAGAAACATTAAGCGGTGCACATAAAACATCAAAAGGAATCGAAATCAATAAAGTAAAAGAAGAAATGGTTTTGCTTAAAAGTGTCATTCAATCATTCAATCAACTGAAAAAAGCCATTAAAGATTGGGAAAACATTTACGTATTGCAGTCAAACATAGACGGCAAAGTATCCTTTTTAAATTTCTGGAATCGCAATCAAACCGTAAGTCAAGGAGACTTAGTATTCACTGTCATTCCAAGTGAGAATTCATCCTATGTAGCAAAATTAAAAACACCCGCACAAAATTCTGGAAAATTAAAAAAAGGTCAAAAAGTAAATATTCGACTTGTCAATTACCCCGACACTGAGTTCGGTGTGTTAAGGGGGCATGTAAAAGGTATATCATTAATTGCAGATAAAGAAGGCTTGTATTATTTAGATGCAGATTTACCTGACAAACTCATTACCTCCTATAAAAAAGAAATTGAATTTAAACATGAGATGAAAGGATCGGCAGAAATCATTACTGAAGATCTACGATTATTAGAACGATTCTTTTATCAATTTAAAGAAATGTTTAAGCGATAAATAATAAAAATTAATCTAACACTTTCTTACTGTTTATTTATACTATTTAAATAATCTCCACATCTAATTAAAATATTTTTACTCATTCACGCTATAGACCTAAATTTCACCTGAACAAATAAACACATAACTATTCACTAACATCAACAAAAGTAAAAATACAGAGCCTGATTAAATACTTGATGCTTTGTCAAGCATCAAGTATTTAATCACAATAATTATTTATTAAACATTTAAACAAATTTTATGAAAAATTTACTAATTACTCTACTAATCGCATTTAACTGTGTTGTCTGCTTCGGACAATTCAACAAAAACTACTCCTTTTCTCTTAACTCTTATACAGACGCGACAACTGTAAAAGCCACAGAATTAGTCAATGACAGGGAAATAATGACCATAGGATATGCACGAGAAGAAGGGGCTGAAGAAGATGTCAATGACATTGTTATCGTAAAAGCAAGAAAGAAAGATGGTAAAGTACTCTGGGCAAGAACGTATGGATTAAATGGTCTCGATGAAAAAGGTTTTGGCCTCACTGTCACCTATGACAAAAGACATGTTATCGTCTGTGGTTCTGCTGAAAACAGTAGTTCCGAAAACGATTGGAATGCATTGGCTATGAAAATAAATATAGAAACCGGAGATGTGGTGTGGTCTTCTCAAGTAGGTGAAATTGATGAAAATGAAGAATTTCGCATGATTGAACGGGTTTATTCAAATGAGGATGCTGCAGGAATTACTTCACCAACCTATATGTTGGCAGGTTCTACTTCTTTAAATCGTTTTCAATTACCAAGTGTTCTTTATGCAGCTAGTATTAATGACAGTAATGGTGATGTGCAGTGGGCTAACTATTACACAAACCCAAATACAGAGGGTCAGATAAATGACTTTGCATTTAGCATGGTTAGAAGTGACTTCACTGACGAATTTGTTATCGCGGGGACACGTAAAACCGAAGGTACGTCTCGCGTATTTACTTTCAGAGTTAATCCATACAATGGAAACCCAGGGTATTGGTATACGGTCATGCAGGTAAGCGATCTGAATCAATATGGAGGAGCCATCTGCAATGTCAGCTGGGACGATAATACAACAGTAGGTTTTGCCTTAGCTTGTACCTCTAAAGATCCAGAGGTAGAAGGCGATGTTAGTGAAGCTATTACCGTGTTGATTTTAGATGGAAAAGGGAAGTCTATGTATGGAGGTTTATACTGGGAACAAGGTTATACTGGTAACCGCGGATTGTCCATCTATCAAAACGCTAAAGATGATAGGCAAAGCACTTTGGATGTATACACCAATACTTTTAATGAGGCGTATGAACCTGGCTTTATGAGTGTTGATATTTCAGGTCCCGTAAACTACTTTCAAAAGTACGAAGATAGTGAACAATTCGATGATAAACTGCCAACATCAATGGTGCAAAATCAATACGGATATACCGCAAAAGTCCTAAATACCAATCAGGAGGGTTCTCGCTTTCAATTGATACAATTAGACCAAAACGGAAAAACAGATTGTACCAAGGAGGCGAATATGTTTTATCAGCACATTGAATCCCATGAGGAATTAATACGCTATGAAAAAACAGAATCAGGTAGGTCTAGTGAGCGAAATATCGAAGCGAAATATTTTAATACAGGAGCTCGTGGATGCGAAAGTGAAGAATCAGCTCATTCTAAAATAGCAAAAGAATTTAGTGAATCGAACTCCAAATCAAATATTAGGGTATATCCAAATCCTGCAAGTGATGTCGTTAAAGTAAGTTTTGAAGAAGAAAATATCGAGAATGGAAGCGTAGTCTTGATGAGCGCTATAGGAAAGGTACTTTATGAAAGACATCTTGTGCTTGACAATAGAACTGTAGAATTCGACATGGTCGATCTTCCATCAGGAATGTATTTCATACAGTTCACTAATGCTTTAGGTAATACTGAGATAGAGAAAGTTATTAAACAATAAGCTAAAACATACTATGAGTGATTTATCAAAAAAGCTCAATTCATAGTTAAATAGCAAAAAAAGTGAGGCCATCTCCTAAGGGAGGTGGCCTTACTTTTTTTCATAAACATGTTCATTACTCCGGATTCATAATTTCAATTACTAAATCTATTACTACATTAAACATCACATCCTCTAAGCCCCATCAAGCCGCCCACATCCCCACTCCCCTACCAACATATCAACCCCCGCAACCGCTTTGGCGTAAACGGCTTCCCTAGAAAATCAACCATCCCTACTCCCTGCGCTTCCTCCCGCTCCTGCAAGGTCAAAGCACCCGTGAGCGCAACAAATGTAGAAGCATTGTTAGGATTATTCCATTCAGCTTTTATCTTTGAAGTGATGTCCAGGCCGCTCATGATCGGTAGATTAATATCCATGAAGATGAGGTCGTATTTTTTCTGGCGACTGAACGCCATCGCTTCTGCTCCATTTTTAGCAATATCGAAAGTGCAGTTCCAATTATTAAGGATGGCAGCAATTAGCTTTTGATTCATAATATCATCTTCGACGAAAAGATAATGGCCTTTTTGCAGTATGGAATTATCATTGGAGACTTTTTCTTTTTTGCGACCTAGCGCTGCTTCTGGTTGCCCCGTATGCTCAAAAGGCAATACGACTCGGAATGTAGAACCATTGTTAACTTCGCTTTCCAATTCGATATTTCCATTTAGTTGTGCAACCAAAGCTTTGACAATCGGCAAACCCAAACCCGTTCCGCCGTACTTACGCGTAGTGTCTTCACTGGCTTGTTTGAACTCCTGGAATACTACATCCATTTTATCTTCCGGAATTCCAATCCCCGTATCTTTCACTTCAAATTGCAACACATATTCTTTTTCTATTGAAGCCAATAATCTAACTTTCAGTTCTACAGAACCGGCCGAAGTAAAGTTACAGGCATTACTCAGCAGGTTAGATAAAATCTGATTCAGACGAGTGCCATCTCCTATGATTTGATTTTTAATATTAGCATCAATATCCAGCTTCATGGAAACCGCTTTGTCCTTTAGCGTAAAGCGAAAAGAATGATGTAGCGATTTTAATAACTGCTTTAATTGGAACGGTCGTTTTTCTAATTGTAATTCTCCCGCTTCTATTTTGGAAATATCTAGTGTGTTATTGATAATTCCTTTTAGGCTATTGGCGGAGAAGTCCAGACATTTGAGATATTCCTTTTGTTGGTCATTGAGATTGGTGTCAGATAACAACTGAGTCATGCCAATCACAGAGTTGAGCGGTGTGCGCAACTCGTGACTGATATGAGTGATCACCTGCTGATTGTCAATTAATGTACTTTCTGGCATGTGGTTTTGTTGTTGTGTCGCAGGAGATTCAAATGCTGTATTTTCTTTTCCTTTTTTCAGATTATCGCAAGCAATTAATCCATTTAGCAATAGACCAAAAGGAAATATAGCTTTGTATAGATATTGTGCTGAAGCAGATGTAAAAGTATTGTTAGACGAGCTTACCTTAGTAGATAAGTTAGATTTAGTATAACATTTTATAAATCCGACAGAACCCAATTTGAATATCAAATAAGTGCCTCCCCTCGTTTTCGCCCCATCTTGTAGTTTTGAAAAATCATGATCATTCTGGTCTACAATAAAATAAGTAACTTCTCGCAATCGCGCAGCTATATATTTCTCTGCAATCGAATTAGAGTCTGATTTAAATTTAATTGTAGTATAAAATTGAAAATAAGATTTTGATTCCGAAGCTGTTCCAGCTTCTTCTAAAAGCCAGACTTCCGCTTCTCTTATCATCGTGTTAGCTAGCAAACTTTGACAAAATACTTTACAGTTTTTGTAAACACTTGCAGAGGGAGATACCGTTTTCGTTAGTTTAGAAAGTAGGACATCCCCTTTCAGTTGTTTGGTTTCGAATTCCATGTTAGCAATATTTAGAACGCTAAAATTCTAGAACAAATCAGGAAGAGGGGAATTGCTTTATCTCAGAACTGAGGGAAAGGTTAGTTAGTTGTTGGAGGGGTTCGAATTACCTTGGAGTAGTCTACTTCTATGCCATGTTGAAAAACGAGAGGGTTCTACTCGGGTCAAAAAAAGTAAGCTTTTAAAGGGTTCTAGAGGAAAGAGATTTCAATTTTCAACAAAAATGAATGTCACAAAGTCTTTAATTATATTCTAATCTGCTAGGTCAATCAGACAATAAAATTATTCTTTTTAACTCAGATAAATGAATTTTAAATAACGATTAATTAGTCTACTTCTTTGTAACTCCCCTTCCCTCGAAGTCGCCAACGTGTTTTCTTTTTTCCTTTTTTGTTATGTCGCTCTAGGTTCAATTTCATCCCCTTTCGTTTTACTTTATCGCCATTGAGTTGCGCCAACGTAAAATACCTTTTGTACAAATTACTAAAAGGAACAGCGTACAAAATCTTAGTCTCTGCTGCATTCGCAAAATTGTAAACACCCGTTACACTAAAACCAAAGGCACTGGAATGCACATCAAATTCATCTATATAAAGATTGCTTCCAATGATCTGTCCGTTTACCAAAATAGTGTCCATTAAAATATGATCTAAGTTTCGCTTTTTAGCTAAGAACCTTGGAACACGATCAAAAGCATCAACATCCATTAATTCGCCACCTGATAGTTTTACAACAACATCACCTTGCATGGTCTCCGGGAGAATAGCATAGTTAGAATTGACATCAGCATTAATAGTCAGAGAAGCAAAACCAAGGCCTTCCACATTTTCAGAGCTCAATGGCATCTGATCATAAAATCCCAGTTGATGAAATAACTCTTTCAAATCATGTCCTTCCATATCCGCGGAAAGCTGCATCTTAGGTTCGTGCAAAACGATATTAGTAATTGAACCATTCATTGAACAGACCCCATTAGCGATTTCCATATTTACTTTTTTCAATTGGACACTGTCCGGATGAATAGAGATATTACCAAAGAAATCTTCTGCTAAAAATTTATTGTACCGCAATTCATTTACGGTCGTTGTCATATCGATAGAACCTTTTGCCAGTAATAGGTCTATGTAGCTTCCTGTTTTTACAAAAACATTGATAGTCGTATCAGGCTCTGCTCTAACAATACTCTCTTGTAAATCGATGGAATCTTTTCCAAGCCCATGAGGAGCAGTGAAGTTTCCAAAATCAAAACTTGGAGAATTCACATTCATAACAATGTTTGCACGTCGATTGGGTTTCAGAAAGAAAGGAAAGAAATCCTTTGATTCTCCTTTTGCTATCAGTTGATTATCATTTAGATTCAAATCAATATTATCGATGTACAATGCTCGATTATCAAACCTGAATTTTCCATTGATATTCTCAATTTTAAAATCACGATAATTATAAAACAAATAACCTTGATTCATTTCTGCATAACCATCAATGTTTGCATTAAAAAAGTAATTCTCTGCATTCATGGTATCACGAAGAGGGGCGGCATAAGTCAAATCCATATTGAAATCACCATCACGCAACTCCATGTAAGCTGAGGGAAGCAATTCTCCCAATTTTTTCAAACTCATATTAGCTTCTATATCTGCATTTAAAAAAGGAGCATCAGAATTACGAATGTGAGCCGTTCCTTTCACAAAGTTGTTTTCGCCAAGTCCCATATTGAAGCGATTTACTTTGAGCTGATATTGATTCGAAAAGTCATCGTCATCAAGAAGTTCTACATCAACGATCAAAGGTTGAATAACATGCTTCAGCGTAAGTACCGAATCAAGTTGTACTTCTATTTTCCCTGTGGCATAATGAT
>JBGCDT010000085.1:0-10298 GCA_045105695.1 Saprospiraceae bacterium
TCGAAATAATAAACAACGACATAGATGAAAACTGTGATGGGATAGTAGAAGTCATAGATATAGACGACGATGGTTTTAATTCTGATGAAGATTGTGATGATACGAATGCTGATATAAATCCAGATGCGACAGAGATTCCAAATAATAATATAGATGAAGATTGCGACGGGACTGCCTTAGTAATAGACGACGACATGGATGGCTTCAATTCAGATGAAGATTGCGACGATGATGATCCATCGGTGAATCCAGATGCTATCGAAATAATAAACAACGACGTAGATGAGAACTGCGATGGAGTTATAGAAGTCATAGATGAAGACGACGATGGCTTTAATTCGGATGAAGATTGTGATGACTCTAATTCAGATATTTTCCCAGGAGCTGCAGAGATTCCGAATAATGGTATCGATGAGAACTGCGATGGTTTTGATACGATTGTAGATATAGATATGGATGGTTTCAACTCTAATGAAGATTGCGATGATACAGATGCGGCTATCAACCCAAGTGCGTTAGAAATTCCGAATAATGATGTGGATGAGAACTGTGATGGTATCGTACTCGTCATAGATGAGGATATGGACGGCTTCAATTCAGACGAAGATTGTGATGATGATGATTCGGCGATCAATCCAAGTGCGATAGAGATTCCGAATAATGATGTGGATGAGAACTGTGATGGCATTGTACTCGTCATAGATGAGGATATGGACGGCTTCAATTCAGACGAAGATTGTGATGATGATGATTCGGCGATCAATCCAGATGCAATAGAAATTCCAAACAATGATGTAGATGAAGATTGTGATGGCGTTGCCTTAGTAATAGACGAAGACAATGACGGCTTCAATTCAGATGAAGATTGCGATGATGATGATCCAACCATCAATCCAGACGCAACTGAAATTCCGAATAACAATATCGACGAAGATTGTGATGGAGAAGATCTTATGGTAAGTAACCGAAATATTAATACACTAGCAGTCAGAATATTACCAAATCCAACAGTGGGACAATTTTATGTTAGACTTGATAAAGCTGGAAAAGCTAGCTTAATGGTTTATAGCTCTGTTGGCAAACGTATTTTACATGAGGATTTTAGCAAGTCTACTCAAATAGATTTGACTTCTTTTGTTGATGGGCTATATATGATTAAGGTTACGAACGGAGATGATCAATACATCGGGAAGCTAATGAAAATCAGTCGATAAGATACCAAATGCAAACCAGTTGTCTTTTTAAAAGCAGCGCTACACCCAACTAAAGCAAGGGGGCTCTACGTCTTTTAAAGTGTATTGTAAAAGGCGATATCTGGTTTCAACAAAACAGTACGAACGCTAAACTTCCAAATTGAATTACACACTTAGAGACACCTCAGAATGTTGAAATAGTGCCAGGTATTAGCAGGTATACCTTCGAACTCCAGACAATGGAAACTATTGTCAAAGCTATGAAGACAGGTAGCTGTGCTTGTTCCTTTCTGAGGTGTTCTTTTCCTTTGTTTAAGAAATGAACTTACCTTAATAGGTATCTACTAAAGTTTTTATCCGTAGATCATTAGCTAAATTAATTTCCTCTTCTTGATTTGGAATGAATTCTATTTCCTTGACTTCCCCCGCCATCATATCAAAAAAGTTTTCAGAAAACCAACCATCTGTTGTTGTACTCAAGTAAACAGATTTTGCAAGTACATCTGTTTCTAATTTTATAGTATAGCCTTTCGATGATTTTGTAACCGCTGTTTTTAGCTTGGGCTGAGTCAAATTCAAGTCTTTTGGAGGAACCAAAAAGACGTGGTTCTCTATGATTCTACTGCTATCCATATTAAGCAGATTGACTCCAATTACCACTTCGTTGAAATTAGCATTCTTTGTGACTTGTTCTGCTGTGGCACCGGGCAGAATCTTAGTAGAGGTAGGAGATACTGTTACAGGAAAAATACGCTCGAATTTTACATCTCCTCGGAAGTCTTGTACCATAATTTGCGCAAGTACTGTTTTCTTTTCTTTAGTCGTATTGTTTATCATAGGCAGTAAGCGATTGTCCGTTACATCAATGGCAACATGGAGTGGCTCGAATGCTTTACGAGCGGTATAATGTAAGGCCTTCCAAGTTCCTCTATTGTCAATGCTAGACCAAGAAGCGACTGGCCAGCAGTCATTAAATTGCCAGTACAATGAACCCATGCAATAAGGGATTCGACGAAGGTGTGCTTCTATCCCAGTTCTGATTCCCTTGGCTTGTAACAATTGACTTACGTAAGTAAAGCTTTCAAAATCCTTAGGCGTTTTGTAGTGCCGAGCCATGTATTCTTTAATCAAGGCAGTACCCCGGCTGTGCTTTTGATGCGCATTCATAACTTCCGAATCTATATTTCTATCTTCCGGAAGTGTAAAACTCTCTATCGTTTTCATACTAGGTAAAGATTGAAAACCAAACTCACTCATGAAGCGAGGAACCTTTTCTTTGAAGTTGTCAAAAGGCTCTGCATCATGCCAAATGCCCCAGTAGTGAGAATCTCCAACATATACATGATTGGCATCTCCTCGGCCATATCTTGGAGAGGTTTCCCAGTATGGGACATTGGGGTTGAAGTTATCTACAGCTTGCGGAAGTATATTGTTGAAAACGGTTTTATAATCGCCCCAGATTTTATCTTTTTGATCTTCCTTCAAATTGTTTTGCCAACCCCATCGATGCCAGCCTTCGGAGATTTCATTGTTACCGCACCAGAGTGCGATGCAAGGATGATTAGCCAATCGTTTAATTTGCTCTTCTGCTTCTGCCGCTACATTTTGCTGAAAAGTTTCGTCCCCAGGTACCATCGCATTCGCAAACATAAAGTCTTGCCAGACGAGCAGCCCCAGTTCGTCACAAGTCTCATAAAACTCATCATTTTCATAAATACCGCCACCCCAAACGCGTAACATATTCATGTTGGCTGCTTTAGCATTGGACAACAGTTTTTTATAATCTTCCTCTTTAACACGGTCTTGAAAAACATCTTGAGGAATGTAGTTAGCTCCTTTAGAAAAGAAGCGACGACTATTTACATGGAAAGTAAAACTCAGTCCATCACTACTTTCTTCTTGTATCAATTGAATTCTTCGAATACCAATACGGTCGTCTTTTCTATCAGAAAAATCTGGAGCAGTTACAGAACCTGTGATGTCATACAAAGGTTGCTCACCAAGACCGTTTGGCCACCAAAGCTTAGGTTTTTGGAGCACGAAACTAAGTGAATCGGTATTGTTACCAACTTCTAATGTTACTGTTTTAGTAATTTTTTTTCCATCAATAGCTACCATCAATTCTGCTTCACCCGCCACTGTGGCGTCTATGTCAAAGAAGGCTTCTATGGTCGCTTCTAATCCGATAGGAAGCGTTCTGTAATTTACGGTATTGATGATAGCTTTTGACCAGCCTCGTAATTCAATAGGTTTCCAAGGACCCATAGTTACGAATCTTGGTCCCCAGTCCCAGCCATAATGAAAGGCTGCCTTTCGGGTTAGAGTCCTTCGGCTTCCGTCTGGAAGTTCATAGCCAAGTACTGCCCATTTTTCATTTTCGATGGTGATTGGATTTTTAAATAAAATCCGCAATTCGTTGTTCGCTGGTTTTAACAATGCTTTTACATCTACAGTCCAGGATCGGAACATGTTATTAGCTTCCAGAATTTTTTGTCCATTCAGGAAAACTTCAGCGTAAGTATCCAGTCCTTTGAAATCTAATTCTACAACCTCTTCCTTTAAAACATCAGGCTGAACATCAAAACGCTTTCGGTACTCCCAATTTTTATTTTCAATCCATTGAAGATCTGCCTCATTATTTCTGTAGAAAGGATCTTCTATCTTTTTATTTTCTAATAAAGCGGTATGAACAGTAGAAGGAATTTTAGAAATAGTCATCCAATCCTCCGCATCAGCTTGTCGGAATTCCCAGTCGGTGTTTAGCGCTTGAAGGACTGCAGATGGGCTGACTTTAGAAATGGTTTCCGTCTGGTCATCCTGACAACCCGTCATTGTGAAAAGTAAAAAAGCAAAGCAAAACAAATGGCGCATGAATACGTATTTTAAGTTGATTAAAATCAGTTTTTATAGAAACATTAATTTCCTCAAAGGTTGAGATTTTTAATTAATTTTGCAAAGTGAAAAAAGTAATTGCCATATTACTAGCGGTACATTTTCTGATTGGAAGTCTTTCTCCTAAGATGGATTTCCAACAGCTATTCCATGTGGTTTGTGCTGTAGAACATTTTTCTTTTCATCAGCAAGAAGCTGCCGACAGCGGTATTGCTTTTACTGTTTTCGACTTTATAATGGATCACTATCTAGATCCAGTCAATGCCCCTCAGAATTCCCCCGATCATGAAGAGCATCCCTGTTCTCATTCCCACAATCATACGATAGATTTCGCAAAGTTGCCCCTCACTTTTCCAAGTCTTCAAGCAGAGGAAGAAAACTTGGATATCCAAGTCATTGCTATTATTCCCTTGCCTCCTTCTGAAGATTTCACCTCTGGCCTTGATGAGCCACCCTCCAATGTTTAGTCTTTAATTGATTAGTCGCTCTTTCTATGGGGCTGACAACTTATGACAATGCTTTTTCTTTTACGGAAAGTAAAGCGCAATGTGTCATATCTGTTAGAAATAGTACCCATTATTTGATTGCTGCGTAATTAAGTAATCGAAACCCGCTAAGTAAGGCCATTACAGCTTTACCGACTTAGGTTAAAACTAAGCATATTCATGTTTGATAAAATCATAGCATTCTCTATTCACAACAAACTCATCATTTTTATAATGGTGCTGGCTTTAATGCTTTGGGGAGCATTTTCCTTAAAACATTTGCCGATTGATGCAGTGCCCGATATTACAGATAATCAGGTGCAAGTCATCACCCCTTCGCCTAATTTTTCAGCTCAGGAGGTAGAACGATTTATTACGTTTCCTTTGGAATTGGAAATGAGTAATATTCCAAGGGTAGAAGAACTTCGCTCGATCTCACGATTTGGACTTTCAGTGATTACCATCGTTTTTGAAGAAGATGTGGACATCTACTGGGCGAGAGAACAAATCAATCAGAAAATACAAAAGGTAAAAGAAGATATCCCATCTGAATATGGACAGCCCGAAATGGGCCCGATCACAACGGGGCTTGGTGAAATCTATCAGTATATTATTTATCCCGCTGATGGTTACGAAGACCAATATGGTCCCCTCGAATTACGAAGTATCCAAGATTGGATCATCAAAAGGCAGATCATCGGATTACCAGGAGTCGTGGAAGTCAATAGCTCCGGTGGTTACCTCAAACAATATGAAATTGCCATAGACCAAAATCGCTTACAGTCTTTCAATCTCACGATGGAAGATATTTTCACAGCGGTAGAAAGCAACAATGCAAACTCAGGAGGTTCCTACATCGAAAAAACAAATCAGACCTATTTTATTCGCGGAGAAGGAATGTTAGAAAGTCAAGAAGAGTTGGAAAACGTCTTGGTCAAAAGAGTGGGTGGGCATCCGGTATTGATAAAAAACGTAGCTGAAGTCGTTATTGGTCATGCGCCTCGATTCGGAGCTGTCACTATGAATGGAAAAGGTGAAGTTGTAGCCGGTCAGGTGATGATGCTCAAAGGAGCGAACAGCAACGAGGTTACATTACTTGTCAAAAAACGCATCGAAGAGATCAAAGCTTCGCTTCCTGTAGGAGTATTGTTAGAACCTTACCTGGATCGCTCCAAATTGGTGGAGAGTACAACGAACACTGTCTTAGTAAATCTGGGAGAAGGCGCACTAATTGTCATCTTTATCTTAGTACTACTCTTGGGGAATTTACGAGCAGGTTTGATTGTCGCCTCGGTCATTCCGCTGAGTATGTTGTTTGCAGTGAGTATGATGAACCTTTTTGGTGTTTCCGCAAATTTGATGAGTTTAGGAGCTTTGGATTTTGGACTCATTGTCGATGGCGCAGTCATAATTGTAGAAGCCATCTTGCATCAACTGGGATTAAAAAATAAAACCCAGCAACTTACCCCCGCACAACAAGAGCAGGAAGTTTTCAACGCAGCATCAAAGATCCGAACCTCAGCTGCTTTTGGAGAAGTGATAATCCTGATTGTCTATTTGCCAATTCTATTCCTGCAAGGAGTAGAAGGAAAGATGTTTATTCCAATGGCGCAGACGGTTAGCTTTGCCATTTTGGGCGCACTGATTTTATCATTGACTTATGTTCCGATGATGGCTGCTCTATTTCTGAAAAATGCAAAACCCAACGAAAACGGATTGGCAGAACGCATCATCAATTTTCTATACAAGTTGTACGCACCCATTCGAGATTTTGCTTTGCGATTGAAGTACTTAATGCTCACTGGAACGTTATTGATTTTTGCCGCTTGTATTTTTCTGTTTTCACAAATGGGCGGAGAATTTATCCCAACGCTGGAAGAAGGTGACTTTGCACTCCATCAAATTTTACCAACAGGTAGCTCCTTGCGGAAAGGCGTAGAGGTCTCCGCCAAGTTGCAGGACATCCTAATGAATAACTTTCCCGAAGTAGAAAAAGTCGTTACCAAAATTGGAACCGCAGAAATTCCAACGGACATTATGCCCATAGAAGCAGGAGACATTTTCGTAATTATGAAACCCAAATCTGAATGGACTTCTGCAACAACTAAGGAAGAGATGTTTGAAAAGATGGAGGCGGAGTTGACTAAGTATCCTGGCGTCATCTACGAATTTACACAACCGATACAAATGCGTTTCAATGAATTGATGACGGGAACTCGGCAGGACATTGCCATAAAAATCTATGGAGAGGATTTAGGTGTTCTAGTAGAAAGAGCAAATGAGGCAGAAGCTATTTTGGAAAACATCGAAGGCGTAGGAGATATACAAGTAGAACCAACTGCTGGCCTACAACAAATGGTCGTCGACTACAAAAGACCTGCATTGAACAAGTACGGAGTTACGGTAAAAGAACTCAATAACATTCTACAAACAGCTTTCGCTGGAAAGGTCGCTGGTAAGTTTTACGAAGGAGAACAACGATACGACATCGTAGTTCGCTTGAAAAAAAGTGGGCGAAAGGATATTGGTTCCTTACAAGATCTGACGGTCCCTCTGCCATCGGGTGCGCAGGTTCCAATGTCTGAATTGGCGACTATTGATTTTGAAGAAGGTCCTTCTCAGATTTCCAGAGATGATTCTAAACGAAGAATTACCATTGGAGTGAATGCGCGGAACATTGATATTGCTACGCTGATTGCGAGTATTAAAAAAAGATTTTCGGATCAGCTCGGTTTGCCGCCAGGTTATTACGTGCGCTATGGAGGGCAGTTTGAAAATTTCGAGCGGGCGAAGGCTCGTTTGCTAATTGTGGTGCCGCTGGCTTTGGGGCTTATCTTTTTATTGTTGTTCTTGACCTTTCGATCGACCGCTTATGCGCTGTTGATTTTTACGGCGATTCCTTTATCTGCTATCGGAGGAGTCTTGGCTTTGTATTTCAGAGGAATGCCCTTTAGTATTTCCGCTGGTGTTGGGTTTATTGCGCTTTTTGGGGTTGCTGTTCTGAACGGAATCGTACTGGTTGCTTATTTTAATCAATTGAAAAAAGAAGGTATGACGGACATCAAAAAAATCATAGAACAGGGAACGAAGGTCAGACTGCGCCCCGTGATTATGACAGCGGCAGTGGCGTCTTTGGGTTTTCTACCCATGGCTTTGAGTAACTCTGCCGGAGCAGAAGTACAGCGACCTTTAGCAACGGTTGTCATTGGTGGATTAATCTCTGCTACTTTTTTGACGTTGATTATTATACCCATTTTGTATCAACTTATGGACGAATTTAAAACTAGAAAGTCAAAACAAATTATCACGAGCATAACAATACTTTTACTTGCCGTCTCTTCATTGTCTGCTCAAGATACGCTTGCCTTAAGAGATGTATTTGTATTGTTAGAAAATAAGGAGAATCCATTGTATGAATCTGCGAAGTTACAAAACAAAGCTTTGGACGCGCAAGCTGAACAACCATTGGTCCCTAATCCTTGGTCGATTTCTTATAGCGGAGAAGAGGTCGGTTTGAATGGAGCTACAGGTGTGCAGTCTATTAATTTGGGAAAGACATTTCGTTTACCAAAAGTGGATAAAGCTTATCGCCAATATTATGAGGTACAGAAAAATGCTACTCGGATACCTGCTCGAATGGCTTCTTTACAAGTGAAACAAACGGTAACAGCGGAGTATATCAATGCTGCTTATTATCGCTCCTTGCGAGCAATAGAAATGGAACGACAACAGCAATTTGAGAAATGGTTAGCTGTCGCTAAACGAAAAGCGGAACTGGGAGAGGGGAGTGGTTTGGAAGTGGAGCAAATTGACTTACAGCTTCAGCAAAATCGTATTTTGATTTACAAATTAGAACAATTTCAGAAGCGGCATCTTTTGCAATTGTATGGATGGACGGGCTTGGAAAGTTATCAAGTTGAAGCATTAGAGGAAGTTAGAATCGCACGGGAAACAGATCAAGGTTTAAATCCTTTACTGGAGCAATACAAGCAGCAGCAAAATATTCTGAACGCAAAAACAGAGATCACAAAAACGAATAATACACCTCGACCTTTTGCGAGTTTGAGTTTGCAGAGTGTAGACGGGGATATTCTATTCTTTGGTTATCAAGCTGGGATTAACTTGCCTTTTGCGAAAAGCTATCAGAAAAAACAACTGGAGGCCACGCGCTTTCAGATAGAAGCAACTCAACGACAATATGATTGGCAGCTACAGCAGATTGCTTTAGACGGACAGCAACTTCGAATGACTAGCAGTGCCCTTCAAAACAACTTAATACAACAAGAACAATTGATGACTACCGCTGAATCACTTTTGGAAAAGGCACAGAAGTCCTGGCAGTTTGGCGAAAGCCGCTACACAGATTTAATGCTGGCTTTCAATCAATACTATGAACTCCAAAAACAAATACTGGAAACTCGAAAAGAATATTTACTAAATGAAAACAAAAGTATTCACTACACCGGACAATGAAAAAACGGTATCTGACCACAGGTATCCGGTATCCGGCGACCGCCAAAAAATAAATTATTATGAAATATCTAACAATAGTCTTACTACTGATTTTTACAACTGCTTGCCACAATCACGATCATGACCACGACCACAATCACGCAGATGATCCGCATACAGATCAAGATCACGTAGATGATCCGCATTCGGATCACCACGCGGAAGAAGCAGGAGATGAGGTAGCATTAACAACAGTACAAATTAAAAATATCGGTTTAGAATACGGAGCCATCCAAAATCGTAAAATCCAGTCCAAAGTAAAGCTGACCGGACGCGTAGAATTACCACCCTCTGGAAAATCTGTGGTGAGCAGCAACCTAGATGGCCGCATTACAAAAGTCTCCATTACTTCAGGACAGAATGTTTCCAAGGGACAAATTTTGTTTACGATTCAGAATCTGGAAGTTGTAGATTGGCAACAAAATTTAGCGCAAGCAAAAAGTCATGCTTCGTATTTAGAAAAAGAAGTGGCTCGTCAAAAGCAAATTTCAGAAGAGAAAATCGGCCCTACCAAAAACTACGACAAAGCAGTAGCAGAACTAAATGAAACCCGCGCGACTATCAAGGCTTTGGAAACCAAACTTAGAGCCGTTGGAATTGAATCAAATAATGAAAGTGATTTCAGAACAACCTTCCATGTACGCGCGCCAAGCTCAGGAGTTATTCAACATTTGATGGCCAGTGCGGGGCAGTACATTGATGCGAGCATGCCCTTGGCAGAAATCATCGACAGCGATCACTTGCATTTACACCTCTTTGCTTATGGCCCAGATATTACGCTGCTGGAAAAAGGTCAGCAACTAAAATTCTACGTACAATCTCGTCCTGAGAAAATCATGGATGCAAAAGTGAAGTGGATCAATACTTTGGTTAGTGAAGAAAGCAATAGTTATGACGTGCATGGCGAAATCGTTGCCTCTTCTGAAGGGCTTTCTCCTGGGGAGTTTGTGGAAGCGAGAATTATCAACCAGGAGCAGCAATTGGCGACTTTACCTTTGGCAGCAGTTACAGTTGATAAAGGTTTGAAATATATTTTTGTAAAAGAGGAAGAACATGAAGATGAAACACATTTTGTCAAACTACAAGTCAAAACTGGCGAATCGGACTTGGGTTATGTTGGTGTATATCCGATAGATCCAATTCCAGCGGAGGCGGCTGTGGTGGTGGAGGGCGCTTTCTTTTTGATGGCGGAATCTAAGAAAGGGGAGGATTCGGC
>JBGCDT010000086.1:0-3009 GCA_045105695.1 Saprospiraceae bacterium
AAGAGCCTCAACTTCACCGTCCTCGCTGACAAAAAGCTGAACCTCACTTTGGAAAATGTAGTGAACACTTTAAGCCCTCACTGCAAAGATCTAGAGCTAAAGCGCTTGGATGAAAATACAGAATTCATGGAAGCTTCTTTCCTAGTAGAGTTTACCAACTTCACAAAACTAAGCGAAGCTCGTAACGCCTTAATGGATCTCAACAACGGCTTACAAATCAACTTCCTCGATCAGAAAGGAATTCTTTAAAATCGGTATCCGGTTACTGGTAGACAGGTAACTGGTCACTCAGAACTGAGTTCAAACACAGTCTAATAATAAAGACACAGATTATTAAAACCTGTGATACTACGATAGAAGGCCACGTCCTAAGGGGCGGGAGGCGGATCTATATTGTTTGAGCGGAGCGAGTTTATAGATCTTGGGTTTTTTGTTACTTTTTGTGTTTACCTAGAAGGCGATAGTCCTTCTTAGGCCAAGAAAAAAAGTAAGGCAAAGAAAAATCCTCGACTAAGCATCAACTCGCTTTGTAGCAGAGTAGCTCTGCGGTTTAGCTAACGGATATAATACATTAGCAAACCTAACAATCCAACATATTCGACCCACCAAGGGCCGCACCATCAATAGTTTTTTATGAAAATCAAACAAGAAGCTAACGATCATAGGTTAGACAACATCATTCAAAGCACGATTGGCAAATCGAGAAAAACAACCGTTTTTATTACTACGATTGTTGCCCTCGCGCTACTCATAGCCGCCTTCTTCGCAACACTGGGATATGGAGCCTATCTGAAAAAAATCGGAAAGTCAACCTACTATAATAAGACCTTACTCAGCATTGCAAAGGGCGACTTTTCTTTTATCAAAAATTACGCGTCCAGCGCGACTGCTGGTGTAGCTGAATTTCAGGTTGATCTGAAATTCAAACACATTCAGCGTTTGCAATTCCTTAGAGAACAGGCGCTGAAAGAAAAGTACATTCCTAAAGAATTCAAGGATGAATCTTTTCCAGCGACCATCACTATAGACGGAGAACCTTATGAGGTCAAACTAGCCATCACTGGTATGACGACCAGTCACTTGGTAGATCCTGACAAATGGTCTTTCGAGGTAAAAGTAAAAGGCGATAAAACCATCTACGGGATGAAGACTTTTGGAATGTTGATTCCTAAGTCCAGAGGATTTATGACCGATTGGTTGGCTTTTGAAGTACTCAAAGAAAGAGGACTCATGGGACTTCGTACTGATTTTGTAAACGTTTCTATAAATGGTAAGAACACCGGTATCTTCTATTTGGAAGAACGCTTTGACAAACGTCTGATTGAAAGCAGCCGCCTTCGTGAAGGGATCATTTTCAAATTGAATGGCGGTCTGAAAGCTTACAAAGAAAAGCAGATCATGAAGACGGAAAATGCTCGTGATCAATTGCTGATGGTGAAGCGTTTGTGGCAGGATGTCGTAGCGGGTAATTTACCTGCCGACCAGTTTTTTGATATGCAAAAGATGGGGACTGTTTTTGCGTCCACAGATTTATTTAATAATAAGCATCCGCTCTACCCTGGGAACCTACGTTTCTATTTCAACCCCGTAACCAGCCTGGCAGAACCAATTGCGAGAGAGTTTGGGAGTCTGCACAATTATGACCGCAGCACATTGGCTTTGTTCTTAGAACAACCGCGGCCAGATAACTATCGCCATAACAAATTGAGAAACGATCCTGTACTCGATATCATTATCAACAATGAAGCATTCCAACGCAATTACATTCATGAAAATGAAATCCTTTCGGATGAATTATTCATTGATACCGTTTTGATGAACGTTGGTAAGAAGATGGAGACAGTTGTCAAAAAAGTATATGCCGATTGGCCTTTCTACCAATTACCAACTAAGAAACTTTACGAAAATGCGCAGTATATCCGTGATCGGATTCGTCCATCTACGGATTATATTTCTGCTTACTATTCAGAGGAAAAAGATGGTTTTGTAACATTACATATACGTAACAATCAGGACTTACCGGTTGAGGTTTCTTACCTGACTTTCAAAGACACGAGCAGTACCTTGGCAGTACAACCAGTAGAAGAAACCATCATTCCTGCTAAGGAAATGACGAAGCCAAATGAAGTGAATTTCTATCAGTTCAAAATGCCTGAGGGATACAAGGCTGAAGAAATATTATCTCAGTTGACCATTCACTATGGTATGTTGGGAGCGACGGCTTCGAAGCGTAAGTCATTGGTCTTCCCCTGGCCTTACGAAAAGCGTTTTGAGAATGCACGTAATCCTATTGTTAGACCACCGAACTACAAGGACTTTGCTTTTATAAAAGAAACAGACGAAGCCATCACCGTAACTGAAGGAAAGTGGCAGATCAATACCGATTTGATTATTCCAAAAGGTAAGATTTTCAGATTTGAGCCAGGAGCTACTTTGGATTTAATCAATCGCGCAAAGATCATTTCTAATGCTACGGTGGAAAGTATTGGTACAGAGAAAAATCCAGTGACCATTATGTCTTCTGATTCTAGTAGTACTGGTTTTATCGTACTTCGTGCGCCAGGTCGTTCTACTTTGAATCATACTTATATGAAAGATTTGAACTGTCCGAAAGACTTTGGCTACGGCATTCCAGGGGCAATGACTTTCTTTGAATCGCCAGTGGATATTAAGAACACGACTTTTGACACGAATCACAAAGGAGATGACTTTTTGAATATTGTTAGAACTAATTTCACTATAGATAAAACCTCTTTCAAGAACATCAATGCCGATGCTTTCGATTGTGATTTCTGCGATGGTGAGGTTACGAATTCTACTTTCACAGATGTTGGAAATGACGGAATAGATGTTTCAGGTACTAAGATCAGCGTCCGAGATACGTACATGGAAAGAGTAAACGACAAAGCACTTAGTGCAGGGGAGGATTCTCAGATGGAGGCCAAGAATGTAACAATTATTGATGCTTCTCTTGCTTTAACAGCAAAAGATAAATCGCACATTGAGGCT
>JBGCDT010000087.1:0-7150 GCA_045105695.1 Saprospiraceae bacterium
TGGTACCATCTTGCGCCCTTGGATCATTGCTAAATAGTTCAACTGTTGAGTTCTTGTTGTAGTTACCAAATAGAACTATAACCTATATAAGTACTAGTTCGAATATTTAGTATATGATCACTGTCGTGTTGGACCGCATGCAACAATTATAATTGTGCATTTGTAAGAAGAATAAAGGTGCATTAGTTTTGATTCGGTGAATCAAACAAATTTTAGAGATAAACGAACGCGGAAAAGAAAGTATTGTGGACTGATCAACTACAGTAAAGAAGCGGTTCGAAGAAAATGTCAAGTGACGACTTGAACGTGGATTCCTCCAAAGTAACGATACGAGGGAGAAGTTCGAGGATTGAGAAGACAAGCTCAATTGTCGAAACTTCAATGGATAAGAGCAGCATAGCGTCTAATCCGTTGGAAGATACTTATGCAACGGAACAAGAAGGGGACGTTGTGAAGGAAAAAATAGAGTTTGCTAACAAACCTAGTGGATCGAAGATCACTGAGGAAGAGGTAGGCAATCTAGAAGAAACAGAAAAGGACTCGGAAGGTTTCAAAACTCCAGCTAAGGAAAAGATGGGGGAGAAGAAGAGACAACCGAGTCAAATCAAATTGGAGAATAGGATCCGTAGCATGGTGAGATTATTTAGTCAACCTAGTCTAAGTCTTTCAGAAGATGAGAAAGTTGCTCTTGTTCAAGAGGAACTAGGCAAAGAAGGAATCTTTGTTGCATCTTCAGAAGATGATAGTGAAGAAGAGGATCGGGAACCCAAGTCTGAGGATGAGAAGCCGGTGGCTATACATTCTATAAAACAAGAGCAGGTAGCTCAGCCCAAAGTGAAGCGATTTGAACCAAAACCGGTAAAGAATACTCAGAAGACCAGAAGGTCAAGAAAAAGTTACATATCGGCAGGAGTTAATACAGTAAAACTTGGAGGGGATCCAAGTGATGACCCTAGTGATGATTCAAATTCAAGTAGCTCTGAAGATGAAAATCAGAAACCTGTAAGAGCAGGAAGAGTGAAAGAAAGGAAGAAGGAATCAGGGGATACTGTTATGTTGCAGACTCTAGCACAGAAGGCGCCGGAAGTGCCGAAAATAAGAAGGCTAGATGATGCAGGATTTCGTGAATTGGCGGAAAATTATAAAATCTACGTGGAAGAATGCCGACGTTTGGCGATTGACCCACGGACTATAGACAATTGTATTGTTAATACAGAAGAAGAAAGACTTAGGGACGTGTTTCGATTTGGATATCTCGATAAAAGTCCTTTGGAACTCGATGAGTTTACAGCCAAGGATGTGCATAGATTTATCAATGAAGCATTGGAGAGAACTCCAGAAGATAAGAAAGATCTGTGTTTGAAGACGTTGGTATCAGCAGTGAAGAACTCTTATGATTTAAGGAAAGACACTGTTCAAGCTAGAGTAAACGAACTTAAAGCGGATATTAAACGACATCTGCATCAGAGTCTTTGTATGCACTATTGGGGAATGCAAGCGGAGTACAAGTACGCTCGCGGAGTAATTGTCAGAGCTATAGCTCATTCTCTAAAACCGGACGATTTCCGGAAGAGTATGGAGTTAGAGATTCTAAACTCCAACCTGAAATACAATCACATTTCTGTATTAAGCAGAGTTGTAGTCGAAGGGGAAACTTGGGAGCGCGTTCATAGAAAACGCCAAGCAGTGGCTAAAGCTGAAAATAGAGAAGTGATCAGAAAAAACACAATTACGGGGGGGGCAAATGTAAAAGCCAATGTGGTAGCTACCGGCCGGGATGGAGTGAAGCGTTATAGAAATGCAAACTGCATCAATTGTGGAAAACAGGATCATTGGTTTCTAAAAAAAGGAAAAGAAGACCAGTGGATTCAAAATTGCCCAGAGAAAGCCAAAAACTTTCAAAGGTTAAAAGAACAATCGATTTCTGAGATTCGAGAACGAGAACGGAAACGGAGCTTAAGACAGAAGTCAGAGGCGACTCGCTCAATGATTGTAAAAACGGATAGTCGGTTCGAGGAACTGGAAAAAAAGATAGATACAATCAGTGGAGCTCTAGCTCAAGTGACTAAATCGATTAAGGCAAGTAAAGCAAATCCAGTTAAAGATTCAAATGGACGAAGAGTTCCAACGAGGGATGGAAGGCTTCAACTGTTGCTTCAGGATTGAAAAACCAAGGGTATAGCTGGGCTAGATTATGATATACCTTTGGTAAAAGTAAAGGCTCAGCAGGCTAACCAGGACAGCAATCATGGTAAGATAACTTCGTTGTTCATCGGGAAGAAAGGACATCAGACCAAATCTGATCTGGATACAGGAGCGCGATTAACTTTTATGGGAAAGGCACAATATGATAAGTATAACCATGAAGTGGTGCGCCCAAGTTGATTGAGTTGAAGTATCCTATAAAAGTGGAAGTAGCCAATCATAAGTATGAATACTGTCGCTATTGTTTTATTGACGAGGTATCCATTCCGTTGAGAAAGAAAGACCAAGTAGGTTGGAGACCTGGGCCTCAAGACAAAGTACGACTGCAGAATATAGTCGTGTATGTGGTTGATGGAACTTGGGGACACTTTCTACTTTCATGGCCTGTATTGGATAGTTTGGGCTTGACGCCGGAAAAGAATTTGCATAAGTGGAAAGGCAAATCGGTGGAACTAACCTTCGAATATCAGCAAACAGTAGCGCTTGACAAGACATTGGACAAATCGGAAGGCAAACCGAAAGTCAGAGCTGCACATGCGCATGAGGTTGAGTTGTTGAAGGCTTGGCGTGCAAGCAGGGCCACGGAAGAGGAGTTCGCAAAAACAATGGACAAGCAGGAGTGGCATTAGGATGAGAACCAGGATGGTTTCATCATCCTAAATGGAACTAAACTAGATGAAGAGGAAATCCAAGCTCTATATGGAGGAATTCAGCTAGAAGGACAACCAGATTGGAAGTTCAAGGATTATCGCGAAGAACTGCCTAGAACTAAGAAGCACTATCCTCTAGGACAAAAAGGTCGCCGGTGGCGGGCCCTGAAAACATTTTGGAAAGCTCGGAGCTCGACATCTAGTGATTTGGTGAAACTTGATGAAGTATTTGAAGCCGGGAAGGTAGATACTGGTCAAGTCATTGCAGAAGGCAATGGTACCAATCATGAAACTAATTTTACAGAAACAGGGATACTGGAGGCACCAGATCCTGTGGATTTTGAAAGTACGATGAAAGACGCCTTGAGAAGAGCAATAGCGAACGGGTGTAAGGATGTAAACCGGCTGGAGACAATTCTCCGTAAACACAAAGAGGTGTTTGCTTTTACGTTCGATGACTGCAAAATAAGTAAGTTGACACCGATGAAGCCGGAATTAAAGGCTGGTGCCAATCCTACTTTCGCGAAGCCAAGGAGGATGTCTCTAGAACAGTTGCAATGGCTAGAAAAGCACGTCGCCCAGATGGTTAAATTGGGTATGTTGAAGGAGGTGCGCAACCCCACATGGGGAGTTCCTGTGTTTGTTGTGACCAAACCAGGCGGAAAAGGCTTCCGCATGGTTGCGGATTTCCGGGCGGTGAACTCACGCTGCTTGAGTAACACACTCCCAATGCCTTTGTTAGAACAGATGCTTTCGTGTACAATCGGATCAACTATTTTCGGATCCTTCGATAATATGAAGGGTTTCAATCTGCTCGGAGCTGAAAATTCGGAACCGTTTACTTTGGTGACTCCTTTTGGGTGCTATCAAATGATGGTAGCCCCACAGGGGTATTTGAACTCACCCGTCGTTTACCAAGATAGAATAGTAAATCAAGTGTTGAAGGGAATTCACGGCATTTCTTGCTGCAACTGGATTGACGATTGCCTTCTATTTGGTTTAGATGAAAATCAGTATTTACAGCGTTTGGATGATCTCCTTGGACGCTACGCTCTTTGGGATGTAAAATTAAATTTTGCAAAATGCGAATTCTATGCGAAAAAACTGACGTGGTGTGGACGAGAATTTTCCGCCAAAGGATACTGTTATGACGCTAAGTATTACGATAAAGTACTTGACACACCGGAACCAGAACTTGCTACGGAGCTGCATGATTTCATTTTTGCAGTTGGCTGGATACAAGATTCTTTGGAGCCTTTCGGCGTTTTGGAGGCAAAGGGATTGTTGATGAATTTTCTCAACAAATGTTTTGAGGTAAAAACACCGAAAGGAAAGAAATCTTCTAGGAAAAAGAAAAACCTAGTAGGGATCAAGCTGAGAGAACATGGCTGGGGAACAGTTGAGTCTGACGCTTTCAAAAAGGTCTTGAAAACAGTACATGAAGCTATTAAGATGGCGGTGCCTGATCCGGACAAAGAGTTTTGTCTATTTACGGATGCTTCAAATACTGGTTGTTCAATTGTGGTGACTCAAACTGATAAAGAAGAGCTGTCAAAGCCTATAACAGAACAGAGTCACCAGATAGTATTCTTGACGACTCACAAATGGACGGAGCAAGAAGTCAAATGGCATATTTCTAGTCAAGAAGCGTACCCGGTGGTGTTTGCTCTTGAAAGGCTAGATTATTTGTTTGCTGGAAAACGAATCAATATATTCATGGACCACAAGAATCTAATCTATATCTTCGAACCAGAAGCGGCTACCAGTAAGACCACTTTAATGAGACTACAGCGTTGGGCTTTAATCATTCAGTCAAGCAATTATTGTATCCGTCATATTAGTGGGGAAGACAACATAGTTGCGGACTTATTCTCAAGATGGGCTCTAGATCAACGACGATGTCCTACAGATGTTAAAGCAACGTCCTCAAGGATTTTGAGGAATCTCCAAGAGTATAACAAAGGAGGTAAATTGAATAATAAGTGGGAATCTACTAGATTGGTTAAGAAGAGAGAATTCTATGACCCGGAGGTGGAAGATAAAAAGCCTCAATGGAGTAGAAGAAAGAAGATCACATTTGATAATGGCCAAGAATCATTTGGAGGCGATAAGATCGAGCAGACTCATCGCACCGTGAAAACCCAAGTTCCTAAAGATATCAAGGATACGGCGATAAAAGCTTCGGAGTTTTCAGAACATGTATCTAGAATAGATCCTATGAAGGACTTGAAGGGATCTGAGGTTCAGATACCTACTCGGGAAGAGATAAAGCTACACCAGGAGACAACTAAGGATAAGATTCCGAGGTTAGCAACTAAAGACGATGTAGGAATGTATCGAGTCAATGGACGCTTGTGGATACCGTCTGAAGTAGCTCCTATTGTGGTAGCTATTGCACATAGTGTAAGTGCTCATCCAGGGATTAATACGCTGGTTGAAATTATACAACGTTACTTCTGGATGGAGAAGTTGAGACACTTGGTGAAGCAGTTGAATAAGTATTGTTTGATTTGCTGTGGGGAACACATGCCAAAAGCTATACCCAGAAAGTATGGTGAACAAATTCATGCTACCAAGAGGAACCAAGTTTTGCATTCTGACTTTTGCTATGTGAAAGGAAAATACATCCTAACGATAAGGGATGATTTAACAGGAAAGACAGAATTATTTCTGACTGACACAGCTGATGCTCTGGCTGCTGCAGATGCTTTGTTATGGTGGAGAGCGAGATATGGTCTTTGTCCTGATACTATTGTAGTGACTGACGGTGGTAGTCACTTTGCGAATTCCTTAATTAAAGAGCTGGTTGCCAAATTGAGGATTCGTCATCACATTACTGTAGCATATTCGCCTTGGGCGAATGGGAAGGCTGAGAATATTAACCGAGAATTTTTGAAGGTTTTGAGAATTCTATCTGCTAAAGCAGGATATGATGGTCTGGATAATTGGACTAGGTTAATATCATCAGTGCAAGATATCTTGAATAACACTCCTAGGAAACGACTTGGAAATAAGACTTCACATGAAGTGTTTCTAGGAATGAAGAAGACAGATATGGTTGGTTTTCTGATGGTTGAAGAAGACGAATACAGTGTGAGAAACGTGCCTTTGTCACAAAAGAAACTGGTTGAGTTTTGTGATGAATTGGAGAGAGTATTGGATAGGAACAATCGTGAAGTGATCGATGTTCAGTACTTATTAAGAAAGAAGCATTTGGAGAATCAGGTTGATTCCAAGGATGATGCGGTACAGTTTGCTGTTGGTGATTGGGTATTGGTTAGCCGTGCTACTCGCAAGCCTGATAAGTTACACTTTCAATGGACTGGTCCTTTTCAAATTGTTGATACTGAGAATCAATTTGTTTATAGGGTTCGATCTATGATCAACGGAAAGGAAATGAACGTACATTCCAGGAGGATTGCTTTTTATGAGAGTAAATATTTGTTAAAAGAAGATGTTCGGTCCCACGTACTTCGTTCAACGAAAGGTTTTCAGATATCGAAGATAGTGGATTCTCGGTGGGATTCTACGTTACGGGAATATTTTCTGCTTTGCAAATGGTTTGGTATGGAAGAGGTTCATGACTCTTGGATGGAATTTCCGAAGGTTGTGGATTTAGATTCAGATATGGTGGATCGATATTTGCTACAAGCCGATCTTACTCCAACGGTAAAGTCTCTGTTAAAGAAGCGGCAACTTATTTAAACAGAGGATATATATATTATTATTATGAATTGAGTTATTTGGATATGCTTAGTTGTGCTCAGAAGCTTGAGAGGCGATGTTGAGTGTTCGTGCTAATACACTGGTTGTGGTAAAGCTTCTTCGCGAACACGTCTGAGTAAGGCTACTCTTGAGGGCTATAAATTGTTATTTAGGGATTACTGCTGTAAACCTATGCGGCACATATTGTCTGAAGATGACTTGAACCTGAACATAGTTGTTGTGGGTCAAGTTTGGACTGAAGGCTGACGCAAACCTATTGTGTCAACACTAACTATATTGAGTCAGCTCTTAGCAGTGGTCAACACTAACTATAAGTGGTCAATATTAACTATGGTCAACACTAACTATAATTCCTGTGTTTTTCCAAGTTTTAGTTTTTGTTATTAAAGCATAACCAATTCAAACCAACAAATTTTTCAGAATAACAAATCCCTTGAAAAAGTCCTGGTTGGACAATTGATTTGATGATTGAGTATTGAATTGTGTTATGAGTTGATGTAGTGAATCAACACAAGTTGAGGGAATCAACATAAAGTCAAAGACGAGGAAGTACCTTGAAGACTTTTGGT
>JBGCDT010000088.1:0-4426 GCA_045105695.1 Saprospiraceae bacterium
AATACCCTGATAATGTTTCCTGGATGCCTAAGGCGGAGGAGATCATTATTTTTGATATTGATCCTGAGCGCTCCGAGGAAGTATTAAAAACGGCAGATTTGATTTTTTGTTTGGATTATAACTCATTGTCTCGTGTAGACAAACTTGGTGATAAAATCAGAGCATTGGGTGATCCTGAATTGGTTTTGATTGACCATCATTTGGATCCAGATATTCAGGCGAATTTTATCATGTCCGTTCCTTCAGCGAGTTCTACTTGTGAGTTGGTTTACGAATTTGTTTTGCTAATGGAGAAAGAATTAGCAATCACGGTGGATTTAGCGGAAGCATTACTCACTGGAATTTTGACAGACACCGGTTCTTTCAAGTACAGTACCTCGCCGAGGTTATTTGTGATTGTTTCTAAACTAGTAGAAAGAGGAGCAGATTTGACTAAACTTCAGGATTTAATATTTAACTCAATGACAGAGAAGCAGTTACGGTTGCTAGGTCATTGTCTAAAACATAGAATGGAAATCTTGGAAGAATATGATACGGCACTGATAACCCTCAATCGAAAGGATTATGAAGCTTATGATATTCAGCGTGGAGATACGGAGGGCATTGTTAATTACATGCTAAAAATGAAAAATATTCGTACAGCGGCTTTCATTACGGAGCAGCCGACTGTCGTCAAATTATCCCTCCGCTCCAAAGGTGATATTTCTGTACAATCCATCGCTTCAAAACATTTCAAAGGAGGCGGGCATAAAAATGCATCAGGCGGTTATTCTTTCACTGGACTGCGAGCTACAGTTGCCAAGTTCAAGGAAGTACTTCCTGAATTCAAAGAAATGCTTACTGCTTCTTAATTTTATTTATAACAATACGATTACATACATGCGCTTTCTATCTTATTTGATACTGATAGGGTTTCTATCCTTTTTTGGTTGTAGCCAAAATGAAACTCAAACTGCTGATAAAACATCAGAAACCAATTCCACTGTAGAAAAAACAAGTTCTTCTACTCAAAGCGGAAAAACTTACGAAAATGGTTCTGAAGGACGAACTTCGTCAGGCTACCGTTATAAATTCCACGTTAGTAATAATGGTATTAGACCAGCGATAGGTGACCAAGTTCGGTATCATGAGATTACGTTTAAAAATGACTCCTTGGTAAATTCTACTTACTATCGATTGGAGCCTACCTTAGCGATAATCCCAGGCCCCACAGAAATTCCAAATCCACCGCCGCCTAATTACGAAGCTGTACTAATGATGAGTCCTGGAGACAGCTTAACCGTTTACCATGATTTAGATACAATGGCTGTTGAAAAATTGCCTGAATGGTTGAAGCCAACAGATGTTCTTCGATACGAAATAAGGATGCTTACTCATCAACCTAAAGCAGCAATTGAGGCTGGTATCAATGCTACCAAGGCTAGAGTTCAGACTGTTGGAGACTCCTTACGTACTGCAATTCAAGCTTTCAAAACTGGTAACTTGAAAAATGTCCAAAAGACAGAGAGTGGTATAACTTATATTATACATGCACCTGGAACTGGAGAGGCTCTTGAAGATGGAAAATATCTACAGGTCCATTACATGGGAATGCTTCAGGAGAATGGAGTATCTTTTAATAATACTTATGGTTTAGCAAAACCATTTGCCTTTCAAATAGGTAGAGGAAGGGTAATCAAGGGGTGGGATGAAGCTTTGATTAAACTAAAGAAAGGAGGAAAAATGACGGTTTTCATTCCTTACAAAATGGGATACGGTGAGGCCGGGCGTCCAGGTAAGGAGGGCGAACCAGCATATATTCCTGAGCGAGCGGACTTGGCGTTTTATGTGGAGTTGCTAGATATTAGGTAATTACAACATTAAATTTAAAAGATGAAAAATATATTACTTCTTCTGAGTTCGATTGTACTGCTCGCTTTTACGAATTGTGAAACCTCAACAGATTCTGCAAAGGAAGAAGAGAAGCCAATGAGCTCTGCTGACCCCGTCGATAATCTCCACAGAGTTTGGCGACTTACAGCGTACGAACTATTAGACTCTAATGGCGCTCTCGATGATAAGCAAAAGGAAAGCCTTGAAAAACGTACACTCAGAGACGGTCATCAGATGGTACTCATTCCTAGCAAAACTGGAAATACAGTTATTGGACAAGTTTATGAAGATTTTACTTGGGAGTACCAACCAGATGCTGCTACGATTACTTTGAAGAAAAAAAGAGCAAATACTATCCTTAAGAATGTAGAGATCAAACAAGAGGGTAAACGATTGACATTGACTACTGAAGAGGACGGCTTTGCTAAACTGAAGTTTGTATCTACATCTGAATTAGCTGATCCAATTATTGATGAACCTTTCCACACATCAAATAATGAATGGCGAATAAAAGCGACAAAATATGAGGAACCGTCTGAGTTAAAAAAGAGACTACTTAATTTCATTACTCATAACAAACTACTTTTCAAAGCCAGCATAGAAAACCCTAATCGCTCTTTTACAAATAGTAAATCCAACGGCATTATAACCGTTTACAAAGGGGCCATCGGGTTTCAAAAAGAGTCTGCCATACCAACAGAGTGGACCTACACCTTCTATGATGAGTATCAGGCAAAGGACGCTTATAAACTATTGCTAAAATACATGAAGAAAAAACCCATGAAAAAAATAGTGAAAGGGGACTGGAAGATTGCTAACATGGAGATCTTAGAAGAGCTGGAAGCTAAAATTAAAGCAGATATTGAAGCAAAGTAGACTACCCTAAATGAGGTATGGCAAAAATAGAAGAATCAGAGAAAAGCCTTGCAGATGCAGGGCTTTTCGCATTTTTCTAGCTATGCATCATGAAAATTGATCATTTAATATTTAATGTTTTTTGGGTAAGCATACCAATAGTGGATGCCTTATTTTTGTTGATGTATTGATGAAGAAAACAACTCCCTCCTTTTTAGAACTTCATTTTAGCTTAGTTACATTTCCCTTTTACTCAAAACAGAGTAAAACCAAATATCAAAAATTTCCCCCGGTATAGTATTCCCCTCAGGTAATTTCCTCCCACCTGACAGATTCGCGTAGTATGTAATAACAATGTTAGAAAGACCGGCAAAAGCCATCTCTTTTTAGCATTTCTCTGTTTGAGCTTTCCCCTTCCAATTTTGTCATCTATAATCTTGAAATCATACAATTTCTTAACCATGAAAAATTTCTACATGAATTACAAAAACGGACTCTGTATGGCCTTGCTACTAGCCTTTTCTATGGCAAGTACAGGCTTGTTCGCTCAGGCTACTTTGTGGCTGGGTAACAATACAGATTGGAACAGTGAAACTAACTGGACAAACGGAGTACCTGACGAAGGTGCTACTGCAATCGTTTCTACTACACCTGAAGGAGGGCAGTTCCCAATCTATGCTGGAGGGCCCGTTCTTGATTTTACTTTGCAGAATAGCGGAGAGGTTACTTTCAACTCTGTTATCTACAATCTTGGAAATATCGTAAACTTCCAGGGCGGTAAAATTACCTGCAACGAATACTTCGTAAATGCTGGAGTTATTTCTTTCGATAATGATGGTTCCTTTATTAGCTCCAATTCTTTGGACAATTACGGAACGATTGACAATGCGGCTTCTGCTGATCTGTCCATTACCGGGGGAACATTCAATAACTTCGGTTTACTCATCAACTTCGGAGATTTGCTCATCGCGCAAGGCGTGACGGCAAATAACTACGGAACGTTGGAAAGCTCAATGAACATCCAATTGGATGGAGAGTTGACAAACAGCGGCCACCTTAACTCTGGAGTAGGTAGTTCATTAAATATAAATCAAGATGCAAGTCTTACTAATAAAGCTGGTGCTGAATTGGAATGTACTTGTAACCTAGATAACGACGGAACAATTTTCAACGAAGGTGACCTACAGGTTAACTTCAGTTCTGTTTTTGACAACGATGGACAGTTCTTTACTTCAGGTTCTTACGGTCTGTCTGGTGTTTATAACAATAATACTACAATTACAAATCTTGGATCAATTGCAATCCTTGATGCAGGTGAATTCAACAACTACGACTTAGTCACAAACAACGGAAGCATTGCTTTAAATGTTTGTGGTAAACTAGTTCAGTATGCAAACAACCTCATCGGTGGAGATATCCAAAGTGATGGTTTAGTATACACCTTGAACGGAGCTGTAGATGTACAGAGTACTGATCTTGGTTTTGAATCAGAAGATATTAATGATAGAAAAATTCCTATTGCTGGTTGTAAGCCAAACGTATTTGTAACACTTGGAGCGGACGGTACGGTTACCATTCCTAATGATGCAATAGACAAAGGATCTTATGGTTCTTGTGGAGCACAGTTGGTGAGCGTTACCCTTACGCCAAATACATTTACAAGCGCTGACTTAGGACAGCAGGTAGTAAGATTAGACAT
>JBGCDT010000089.1:0-10501 GCA_045105695.1 Saprospiraceae bacterium
TGTCGGTTTTCCATCAGACAAACTTCCGTTGGCATTGACGATGATACTGGCTGTGGATCGACCGTTGGATATGTATCGGACGGTGGTTAATATCTCTGGAGATAGCTTTGTTTGTGTGGTCTTGGGGAAGGGGATTGGGAACAGAAAAGCCCTCACTTCCTAAAATCATTTAGCATTATAGGCTTCTATACAATCTCGTTTTTTTTGTAAAGCTTCTTTCCATTTAGCGGGGTAAGTGCAATCATATACTTCTTGGAGCTCAGGGTGCTTTTTTATGTATCTTTTTACAGCGTTTTTATTCCCAAAAGCTCTAAGTTTTGAATTAATACTTTCAGATACATAGGATGTTCCCTGACCCCAGCCTTCTTCCAGTGCATACCTAATTTCACTATCAATTGTTCCATTCCTTCTTAATACATTTATTATGGCTGCACCATTTTCGTAATAACAAATTTTTCCTTGTGAGCGAACGAAATAAGGATTAGAATTTGTTTTGTCGATACGAAATAGATAGTCATCTAATTTGAAGCCCCATATTTTTCTTGGGACTACTCTTAATTGTCTTTCTTTAGCCCCCTTTTTTCTATTTGGAAAATTAATATGAAAGTTGTTAATTCCAGGTCTGGTTATTAATGAACCATATTTGAATTCGCCAGTATGAACGGCTCCTTTTTCTGATTTGTATTCCTCGAAGGTTTTATAAACAGTAATTTTTTTGATGCGATTATCCTCTTTTTGCATCAAACGTGAGCTCATGAAAGATAAAAGAAAACATAAAAGAAATAAGTAAAATCTCATAGCTAGATTGTTTAGTAATAAAAGAATATTTGTCAAATATAGAAATCAATTTTGATTCGCACACCAATAATCGTTTGAAGTTCATCTCAGTAGTAAAATAAAAACAACTGCTCCGATGAAAAATCTATTCCTTCTCATTGCCTTTATATTTCTCGTTTCCTGTCATTCTCAAAATAAAGAAGCAAAGGATTCTAACAATACTCCTACATCTCAAAGGCTATCTGATCATATAAGAGTAGAAGATTTCGAAGAAAATATAGAAGTAGAAAGAGTACCCAATCAAACACCCTCAGCCATCCCTGTCGTAAACGTCCAGACACCATCCATCCCAAGGCAAGTCATTAAAAACGCTGATTACAAACTTCAGGTCGAAGACCTTGATCAAAGCACTTCCGCCATTCACAAGCTAGCTGAAACGCATGGCGCTTTCGTCTCAGGCATGAATCTGAATTCCTCCGCAAGGCTGATTAGAAATACAATGACCATCCGCGTCCCTAATCAAAACTTTGATCCATTATTAGAAGCCATTGCCAAGCAAGCTATTTTTACCAATCACAAAAGAATTACTTCTCAGGACGTCACCGAAGAATTTGTAGACATACAAAGTCGTCTAAAAGTCAAAAAGGAAATCAAATCCAAATACGAAAAAATGCTGCGTGATGATGCAAAGTCCCTTACCCAAATATTCGATGCAGAGGAAAAAATCAGAGTATTACAAGAGGAGATAGAAGCGAAAGAAGGAAGACTCCGATACTTATCCAATAGAGTAAGTCTCAGTGAAATCAAATTAGAAATTTATCAACAGGTAGAATATCAGGACAAGCTTTTCGTACAAAACAAATCCTTTTTTCAGAAATCCAAGGAAAGTTTTTTGAATGGCTGGGGTTCCGTGCAAACCTTGTTATTAGCAGGGCTGGATGTGTGGCCTGCGTTGTTTTTGTTTGGATTGGTCTGGGTTAGGCGAAGCAATATTTTTGATTATTTGAAAACTAAACTGAAGAGGGAGTAGTGTTACTTTATTAATCCTTACAGAGTTCACAGAGATTTTAAGCAAAACACTTTGCGCTCTCTACGTCTCTGCGAGATTCTATCAAAGTGAAAGTGCAACACTTTACAAACTGTAGCATGCGCTTCATATTCTCTGCATCAGGTCGCAAAGTTAGGAAGGACTAATACCCCGCCACAGAGTCATCCCCCCGCTTATCCGCAGCCCCCGACAGTTTTCCATTCGGCAAAACATGAATCGCCTCCACACGACCAATATCACTTCGCTCTTTGACAACATGCCCCTTGCCCTCCAAGGCTTTCCGAGTTGTCTCACTAAGCGCATCCTTTTCGATGAAAATCTGATCTGGTCGCCACTGATGATGAAAGCGCGGAGCTTGTACTGCTTCCGAAATGGTCATTCCAAATTCAGCGATATTTAGGAACACTCGAAACACAGAGGTAATAATCGTAGAACCACCCGGCGTACCGACTACCATATATAGTGCATCGTTTTTGGTAACAATAGTTGGCGTCATAGAACTGAGCATGCGTTTGCCGGGAGCGATGGCATTGGCCTCTGCGCCAATCAAACCATAGAAATTCGGAACCCCTGGTTTTGAACTAAAATCATCCATTTCATTATTCAATAAAAAACCTGCTCCACTTACCACTGTCTTGCTACCAAAGCTGGCATTCAAAGTCGTTGTAATCGACACCGCATTTCCATCTTTATCGACAATGGAGAAGTGCGTCGTTTCTTCACTTTCAGGAGTTGCTATAGTTCCGCCATTTATGTCATCACTATTTGTAGCTTTATTGTTAGAAAAATCTTCCATCCTTTGTAAGAGATAATCATCAGCTAGTAATTCTTTGATTGGGACAGGGTAGAAATCCATATCTCCCAGATGCTTCGCGCGGTCAGCGTAGACGCGACGTTCTACTTCTGCAATTAGATGTGTCGTCTTTGTAGATTGAAAACCCCAGTGGGCAATAGGGTAGGGCTCCACCATTTTTAGTAACTGCCCCAACGCAATACCACCGCTGGAAGGAGGAGGCATAGAATAAATCTCAAAGTCCTTATAAGTCTGAGTAATCGGCTTCCGCCAAATGGCTTTGTAGTTTTTCAAATCTTCGTGAGTGATGATACCTTTTCCAGCGTTCATCTCTGCAACGATTTTATCAGCGGTTGTTCCTTCGTAAAATCCAGCGCTTCCTTTGTCTCGAATCAGTCGGAGCGTTTCCGCCAAATCTTTTTGTATTAATAAATCATGCTCTTTCCAAGGCTCTTTTTTTACAAGTACAGGTTGTGTTGTATTTAGTTTTATAAACTGATCCTTAAATTTGTTTAGAACTTCTGCTTGTTGTTTTGTAATTGTAAAACCATTGTTAGCCAATTTGATAGCTGGCTCCAATAATAGTTTAAAATCTAACTTTCCATATTTTTTATGAGCCTGTATCATACCAGCCACGGAGCCAGGAACGCCAGCAGCGAGATGCCCATCCAGACTCAGGCGAGGGATGACCTCTCCTTTCTCATCCAAATACATATCTCTGTTTGCAGCAGCAGGAGCCATCTCTCTAAAGTCCAAAGTAGAAACCGATCCCTCCTTATTTCTATAAACCATAAAACCACCTCCACCTAGATTTCCTGCATTAGGATAAACCACGGCTAAGGCAAACTGTACTGCAACAGCAGCATCTACAGCGTTCCCTCCTTTAGCTAAAATTTTCTTTCCAACCTCCGATGCCAGTGGATGAGCGCTTACGACCATCGCATTCTCTGTAGTAAGGCTTTTTAAAGCAGAATATTTTTGCTGTTTTACGGAGCGGCAAGAGACTCCAAAAACCAGTAATAGCAAGAGAAACAGCTTATTTTGATTCATAATGTGTCTGTTTATATTATTACAAGGCAGTTGTTTACAGATATAAATAATTATAAATTATAATTACTTTGGTATGATGTTTGAAAATATGTGTGCAGAACTTAGCGACGAATATCGCTAAAAAAAATAGGATAAGGAAAAGGCAACTAAATAACGAATACCACCGTAAATCTTTGCTCGCTCTGTTACTGAAAATTGATCTACAAAACCCATGAGTATGAATACCCTCTTTAGCAACAATAATCTATTTGGCCGATTAAGTCATGTAATTGTATTGTTAGCTATGTCATCCGGAGCTGCTTTTGCTGGCGTAATATACGCAGAGCCATTGGCGGCTAAAGAGATGGATATGGGCAATGTACTCACCTGGAGCACCGCTTCAGAAGAAAGCTCTGATTACTTCGCAATCTTTAAGTCTGATGATGGTCTCCAATTCGAGCAAATCGGAGAAACGCGCGCCGTAGGCAATAATGTCGGAAAAATGGACTACCGTTTTTTGGATACAACGACTGGATCTATGCGAACCTTTTACAAGTTGTTACAAGTCGATGTAGATGGAACTCAATCTTATACACACATCTCAGTGGTAAATAAAACGAAGCCCAATAACTTCATGGTTACCATGATGGGGAGCACGGTTACCGACCGCTATTTTAATGTGGTATTTAAATCTGAACTATCAGGTCATATGACTTACAGATTAATCAACTTTAAAAAAGAAGTTACCAAGAGAGGAGTGATTACTATAGATGGAGGTCAGAATCTGTTCACCTTAGATATGGAAAACGTTGCCGCTGGTGAATATCACTTTGAATTTGAAATGAACGAGGAGATAGAGTCTCTTGTCATCGTCAAGTCAGGAGGAGATGTGATGGCGAAGAAAAAATAAAAACGAACGAAAAATCAAAAATATTAGCATAAGCTAGGTCTGCCTAGTAAGTTGTTAGGCTGTATTAACAGCGAAGATATTTAAGAATTGGTTATGTATTTTCATGGTTATGTTGTTGTGTCATCCCGATTTTCGGAGATGGCACTTTTTTTTGCCCTAAGCTGGTCTAAAATTTGAAAACATTAGTACGGACTTAGATATGTGAGTATTAAAGAAATATCTTTCTATCTCAGAATCTTTAACTATCAAAAAAAATCTTATGCGATATTTTCTCTTCTTATTTTTCCTAGCTAGTGGGTTTACAGCCTCTGCTCAAATTTTTGTAAACAAAGTAGACGTGAACAGTCGTCCTGTCCAATACGTAGAAGTTTGGGAGAAATTCAACAAAGACAATGGTAAGTTCTTCGCCATGTTGGACTATGGTCAACAAGACGATTTAGCGGATAAAGAAGGAAAGAGTTTATACCTCACCAATCAAACTGGTCAATACTTAGAATTTAACAGCATGGTAGATGCCTTGAACTTTATGTATAGAAATGGCTGGGAAGTGCTACATGTAAATTCAGCAGAAAAAATTCAGTCTTACATTCTTAAGCAAAGAACAAACTTTACGAGGAAAGTGATTCCTCAAACTAATAATACGGATGTCTCAGCGATGGAGAAGAAGGTAAAACCTGTTGCAGGTACAGCGATGGAAGCCGTTAAAAGTGATCCAGTCCCAGAAGTGAAAGTTCAACGTGTTGCTGTAGATAAATCAAACGAAGCTCCAGAAGAAAAGAAATAAAAGCCATTGTTATCCTAATAATAGGAACCAGAGCTTTAACATTATAAAGAAAACCGGGCCCCCCTTGGCAACTTTGCCATTACCCCGAAGAATTGACCACTACAAGATCAGTATTTCACGAAAGTGATGGCTGAAAAATGTAGTGGTTTTTTTATGCTTCTATCAAAACTATCGACTGGAATTTTCCTACATTTATTCTTTTTTGAAATTGTAAATTCATCTTCATGAGATCTGTAAAAGAAAATTTACCATTAACGTTTATGAAAATATTTACTTACGTGATATTATTGTTTGTTCTCATGCTTCTGCAAAATTGTAGTTCTGCGAATTCTGAAAATGAAATGGTTCAAAAAATAGAAGAACAAAGAAAGCAAGAGGCTGTCGGAATTAAGACTGCTGGTTTATCCACTTCACAAATAGCGGATTCCATTCACCTTAAATTAAATAGAAAAGCCATGGGGTTTACTTCGGATCTGGTTTTGATGTCTGAGGAAATGGTATTCTCTGATGCTACTGCTGAAATAAAACGACAGTTTGAATGGGACCTGGCCTTCCCAGTAACCATTCGCACCAGTGACCCAAAGGTTTTTCCTAAAGAAGGCAATGATAAAATTGTTATCGAGGTCAGTCGCCTAACGGTAGGGAAGCGCTATTCTTATGGAAATAAAAGAGCTTCAACCCTTGAGCAAAAGGATTGGGAAAATGAAGAAAGCAAAGACAGTATCTTTTGGGATAAAGTAGAGACGCTTAGTAAAAGCAAGTTAAAGGAAGGATTGGAAAAGGATAAAGCGCTTATTAACAAACTGAAAAATAAAGCAGCGAGTGTCATTATTTCTAAAATCAATAAGTTATTGGATGGGACGGGAGCCGAAGAAAACGAGTTTGAAATTATGATTGATAAAATTCACCTTAAGTAGCGAAATGATACTTTTGAGTTTTCCCACTTTTGATATTTTTAGTACGCCACTCCTGATTCTTGTGCTGCAAGGTCTGGTGTTTTTTGTTCTATTGATGAGGCGATACTTTCAGAAGAGAAACCTCTCAGATTTACTTCTTGCCGCCATACTTTTTATTACCTGTTGGCATCAAACTACTTATACCATCGGTTTCATGAGCTGGTACGATACCTATCGTACAACGAAAGTTAATTACTTCCTAATCAATTTATCTTTAGCCACAGGACCGTTGATTTATCTTTATGTGAAATCCATAACTCAGGGGCTTTCCGTTTTGAAGAGAAAGGATTTTTTGCACTTTGTTCCAGTAGCTATTTTTGTGATTTTCAAGATCGGAGTGCTGTTGTACGATGCTATGCAGCCTGGGTTTTCAGAAACACAGAATGGCGTATTGATGAGCGGATTAATCTTCGATTATGTAAATCCTTTATTGATGGTGGTGGTTTTCATGCAAAAGGTTTTGTACCTGGCTTTTAGTCTACAGCTTTATTTTAATTATAAAGAAAAGATTCAACAGTTTTTCTCAAATACCTTTCAATTAGAATTGAACTGGCTTCGTAATTTCCTATTTCTGTACACCTTCCTTTTTGTCTACCATCTTTTTCAATCTGTTATAGACTTGGCCATTACGAATTTGAGCTACATACAGGAATGGTGGTATTATCTGTTTTCAGCTGTTGTCATATTATATGTAGGAATCAAAGGTTACTTTACGAATATAGATACACTTAGGGATGTTCAGTTTAATACCGCTTCAACTCCTCCAATTAGTGAGCTTCCTCCAAAAGCAGATACCATTAATCAATCTACAATCGCAAAGCAAGAGATACTTTCCGAGGAGATTCTACAACAAAGAAAACTGCTCGCTGCATTCATGGAAGAAGAAAAACCCTATCTCAACCCAGAACTCAATCTAATACAATTGGCCAAGGAGTTAAGGATGACTCGGGCTCAATTATCAGAAATCATTAATATCGGTTATCAAAAAAACTTCAATGATTACATTAATCAATTTAGGGTGGAAGCTGTAAAACAGTCCTTACGGGAAGGGAATCAAGAGCGGTTATCTTTACTGGGTATCGCTTTAGAATGTGGTTTTAATTCCAAAGCAACATTCAATCGAGTGTTCAAAAAGTTCACAGGGCTCTCTCCAACGGGATATTTACGGGAATTGAACTAGCTTTCGCAAGATATTGAGCATCATATCGTTATGACACGTCTCAAATCGTATTTGCACCTTCCTAATCATGATTTGCACCTTTCCATACTGGATTTCTCTCCAATTTTGACTTGTCAATCGGAAGAAACAAATCTTCTGAATTTTTCAACTCAAAATTTTATTAAACATGAAAAAGTTTATCGTATTAATCTTCGCAGCTTGTTTTACACTAAACCTTAACGCACAAATTAGAGGCAACAAAAATATCGTAACCCAGCGCTTCCCTTTATCAGCAATTGAAGAACTTGAAATCAATCTGACCGCTAGCTTCATAGTTGATCTTGCGGCAGAAAATGAAATTACCATTACAACAGACGAAAATATTATTCCTTACATTTTGAAAACAGCTGACGGAAGATCACTTAACATTCAGCAAAAGAAGTGGATACAATCTTCCGCTGGTATTAAAGTAACGATTGGTGCCAATCAATTAGAATCCTTAATCTTGGATTCTCACAGTGGTGTGGAGATTCGAAATCTTGATCAACAAAGCTTCAAAGCTTCTGCAAATATTGGTAAGTTGATCCTCACTGGAAAAGTAAAGGAACTAATGTTGAAAAGTAAACTAGGAATCATAGATGCTTCAGAGCTTGTTGCTGAAAACGCTGAAATCAGAATCACAGGTCGTGGAAAGGTCAAAGCTCAGGTACTTAATAAGCTAACGACTTATAACCCAGATGAAGGTAGAATTGAGCTGGTCAACGAACCTAAAGTACTTTCAGGAGATGCAATATTAGCTGAAGAAAAAGCAGTACAAAAATTAGAAGCAAACAAAGATATTCAATTCATCAATTTCCAAATCAAAAACAACTCTTGGAACAGACATGAATACGTAGTCGTAGGACCTAAATCAAATGGGACAACTTTTAGCTACGGGTTTGCGATGTGGCCTGGTCAGGTAAAAGACAAATACTGGAGCAACGGAAGTAAGATTTATAAAGTGAACAGAGCAGGAGTTCGAAAATTGGTTCAGACCATTAAGAAGGAAGACAAAGGGCAGTTGGTGAAAATCTATGAATAAAGAGAGTGGCTTTGTAGTGATAAGGTGGATAGGGTAGATGAGGCTTTCTTATAGCTACTAAAAAATAGCTCTTCTCTTTTTACAAGAGAAGAGCTATTTTTCATTTTCATTCAAATCCTATTTCCCATCCTGCTTTCCAAAAACCTTCTTCAGCAAATCACTCGTTCGGCTACTTTGGTTCTTTCGGATATCCAATTCTTTTACAGCAATTAAGCTAAACATACCATCCAGTGCTTTATTATTCACGTGCTCATCTAGCTCAGGATTTACCTTTTTGACCATTGGTAATTTGTTATGCGCCTTTACAACGGAGCGCCAATATTCTCTAGCTTTTACCTCGTCCAATGACTTTTGGATGACCGGCATGAACTTACTGAAAAGCGAAGCACGAGTAGATTTATTTAAATAATTAGTAGCTGCGTCGTCCGAACCCATTAGAATATCGAAAGCATCCCTGAAGGTCATTTGCTTGATGGCCTGTATGAAAATTGGCGTCGCTTCTTTGGCTGCCAGTTCAGCTGCTTTATTCAGTTTTGCTGTCAGCTTTTTATCAACATCCTGAAACCCAGGCACGCGCTTTACTTTGTTGACAATGGACTGCGCCTCCTCTGGAATCAATATTTTGTAAGGGCTTTTGAAGTAGCCATCATCAGCAGATAGTTTCTTCACGGCTTTATCGACTCCTGAGTCTAAGGCTTCTTTTAGGCCGTTACCCATTTCTTCTTTAGTAAGATCAGCTCCGTCTCCTCCAGCTACTTTCTTAACTTTTTTCTCTGCTTTTTTAAGGGCGCCTTTCCAGTTTTGTGCTGGTAGGACTGTGACTATTGATAAGGCAAGTAGCAACGCAAATATTTTTTTCATTATTAAAATTTTAGATGATTTAAAAGATTGAGTTTCTGTTTTTTAATAAAAGTAGTTCGTAAAAACCCAATTCTAAAACGACAAAGATGGTGCCTTGGTATGACATTATTTATTTGATTTGAATCTAGAGTTGCCTTAAAGAGGATTCTTTCAATCTTGTAATGTTTAACCAAATAGCTATCTTTATCACATTCACCAAAACAAACTTATCATGAAAAAACTAATTATCGGCGCCTTAGTAGGCGGACTCATCCTTTTCTTTTGGCAGTTTATTTCTTGGGGCCCTGGAAATATCCACGGTGCAATGATGCAGTACACACCAAATCAAGATGCCATTATTGTTGACCTAAGCAAGCACCTTTCTGAAGACGGGACCTATTTTATACAGAGGGCTCCTCTTGATGCTACTCAAGAAGAAATAGATGCACACACGACCTCGATAACTGGCAAACCTTGGGCTTTGGTTTCTTACCGAACTAGTTATGAAAACACCTTTGGAATGAATCTTACAAGGGGATTCATTATTGACTTTCTGTCTGCATTTCTTCTGTGCTGGCTATTATTGCAAATGCGTGATCTGGATATGATGATGGCTTTAAAAGCTTCATTGGCAGTTGGATTGATTGGGTATTTCACATTGTCGTACCTAAATACCATTTGGTTTGAAACTGATTCTATTGGAGACTTGATAGATACAGTTGTCTCTTGGGGATTGGTTGGAGCTTGGTTAGGTTGGTGGTTGCCTAGAAATGCTTAGAATGGGTCAACTTATAAAAAATAGAAATCGCGCTGCTACTTGAACGTTGCAGCGCGATTTTTAATAATTTTGTTTTAACAATTGTAGCCTTATTTGTATAAACTAATTTCCGAACTCCGATCACCATTCTTTACTTGTCTTCCCCTTAGCCGAAATCAATAATTCATTTGTCAGAGCCGCTAATAATTCGCATCTTTCGTTTTAGAAATATAGATTGCCAGTTAGCTAGCGAATGCCTAAGCAGAAAGCACAAAAATACACTGACTATGAATAAAAATATGACCACTTTTTCTTCTTCTTTTAAATTTATTGTTTTTGTAATTCTATTGTTAGGAATGACTCCCTA
>JBGCDT010000090.1:0-8747 GCA_045105695.1 Saprospiraceae bacterium
CCAACAAGAGAAAATTCCTATCTACAACAAAAGCCCAGACGATCTATCGTCCGGGCTTTTGTTGTAGATACAGAGAGGCATGCTTCACGTTGCGCGCTATGGGTATAGGGTAGATTGTAGTTAAAAGAATTTTGCAAAGGCCGAATCCAAAAGCTACCGAAGCTCAGCAAAATTCAAACGTACTTTAGATTATGTGGTATTCATAATCAGGAATCGGTTGTTACGGTTTTAAAGATGGCGCAACTCCATAGTATAGTTGAGTGAGCAATCAGGTTCCCGATTTATTGTATCTCAATTTCTTGTGGTGTCAATTCTGTAATGAGAATTAGGAACACGTTTAAGAGAACGGGAAGTAGTCTCTGTTTCTATCCGGTTTTTGAGGCAACAGATTTAGATCTGTCACCTCTGAATGTGCTGGTGGTTCTGTCATAAGACCTCGTTTTTAGAAGTTTAGAAAAGGAGTGCAACCTCATTTGTTGTTACTTTGCATGATCGTAGCGCAGGTATTGGTAAGTTGGTAATTCTTAGATTTTCCAAAGACCACACGGTACAATTACGGATGTTGTTGCTTTAGCTTTCCAGCTTGGGTTTAAGCTCCAAATAAACTTCTCATTAAACAATACTCAAATATATCACATAATCTGAATTATTCAAAAATAAATTAGTTTAATTTTTAATTAAATTAATTTTAAAGAATTATATTCCGATTAATACAAATAATCAGAACTATAAAAAATCTTATTTCACAGTTTACGACAGGGAACAATCCTCCTTGACCGATTGATTATACTATGTTTCGATCCGTTTGTAACCTCTCACTTCTTCTAATACAGTCTATTATGTTTCTAAGTAGTAGCTTTACTTTTCATCAATAAATAGAACTATGTTTTCAAAGCTTCGAGACATTGCTAAATTTGCGAAAAAAGATAAAGACTTAATTAACTTAGCGTCTCTGAAAGGAGAATTATGTGAGGGCCTTTTCAGTGTCATGGAAGAATCTTTCGAACAAAGAAAAAATGATTTACAAAATTCTAATTTCAAGCAAGCTGACATTGATAAAATCATAGCAGGCTATTCTCAAAAAAATATGATACTCGCGGCCGCAACCTCCATTGTACCTGGTCCTTTTGGCATTCTGGGCTCTATTCCTGAGTTAATGCTGAATTTTAAAAACCAAATGGATATGATTTATGACCTAGGCTGCGCGAATGGTAAAGAAAATTTCATCAATAAAGATGTATTGCTAGATATTCCTTTTGCCGCTTTTGGTGGAAACACGAATCTGTCTCAGTTACAAGGCAATGCTTCTGACTTAATGGATTCACCAAAGGAATTGCTACTAGGAAAAGCAACTCAATTGGCAGAGTCTGTAGTAGAGCGCACTTTGAAAAAATCTATTATTCAATTCATTCCTGTAGCAGGTCCGATTCTCATGGGCACTTGGGCTAAAGTGGCTACCTCTAAAATTTCTAACAATACTGTTACATTTCTAGACAATAGCCAACTCTACATCGAACACCTAAAACCTGAGGAAACAGAAGAGATTAAAAAAGAGTTGATGAAAGAGAAGATTAAAGCAATGGCAAACCTCATTGAGTCTAATGATGACATCAATGAAGATCAAATAGAACTTATAGGAACCATCATCGAAAATGCAAATCTCACCACGGATGAAAAGGCCTATTTTCTGGAAGAAGCACTTAAGGCCGGTTCTAACTTTCAACTTAATTATCAACTTCTAATAGACTATGAAGAAGCTGAGCCACTGATTATGGGATTAGTTGTAATAGCTAAACGAAGCGGTCATACCGATGAATTTGAGAAAGCATTTATCTACAGGGAAGCTGACAAATTGGATATCTCTAAAAATTTTGTTGACGAATTACTTCAATAAATTATTTAGGGATGTGTTTAATTCGCTCATATTCTAAAACGATTTTAGCACCATCAAGATCCCTTTCAAGTATAAGAGTGTCATTCTCATAACTGAAATTCCAAATAACCTGCTTCAAAGGGTCTCCATAATATATGATTTGTAATTCTGGCTTGTGACCATGGGTTTTGTACATCCCGTATTTTTTGTTCTCCCCTGATTTTCGATCGATTAGTATATGATCCCATCTGAAGAATAAATAACTTTCAGGAGTAGCTGTATTTTCATCTTTCTTTTTCCAAACACCGAGCAACTGATCAGCGGGAGACTGAGGAAGTTCATCTACCCGCTTAAAAGAAACAAGAACCTCTTGCCCCTCCTCCATTCTAGACCACTTCATTTCCTCTTTATTAATTTCTTTAATTACAAAATCGCCAAATTCATCAGTTGGGCCATTGCTATTTGATAGAGAGATACTCTTCGTCTTTTTATTGTAGTTCCAATTTCCTTCTGTATGTTGTATCCAACCGTTACCTGACTGCTGGGTTTTGTCTTTATTCAATCTAGTCCACTTGGCAATTGGGGTCATTTCCTCACTTCCCATTTGGACTTTATCAATTTGCCATAAGCCATCCATGCTCTTTGTCGAAGTACAACTAGTCAAGAGTATCATTACGCTGACCAAAAATAGGTATTCAATAATATTCATTTTTTAAATTTTGAGTTTTGATAAATCAATATTTATCAGATGCGAGTAACCATTCTTTTGGTGTAATTGAAAAATAGTTTTTTCAGCTAACCTAAATAAGGAACTGGAACATTTTTTTTTGACATAAAATGGAATTGGGCTTTGGATGCGGATGAGCAAAAAAACGTAGGTTATGCCTTATCAGTGGCGAGGCTATATAGCGAAATTCAAGTTCAAAAGACTTTTCATTTTGTAGTGAACTTAATTAGTGCTGTTACTTAAATCAGAATAAGAAACACCAAAAAATGTCATTGCTCCCCAACTGCTGCTACTTAGTTTTCAATTAGTCAATTCAAAATATTTTTTTTCTAATATATAGCATGGATTTTGCAAATGTGCAATGTAAGTCTTTGCTGTACTCAGTTAATGACTTGGCATTAAGTAACTAAATCCATCCTACTAAGGATAAAATATGAAGTTTAGATTCCCCCTGCTTGTTTCATTACTTGTTGGCATTGCGGCATTGCATGCACAAGATAAGGGGGTTAATGCTTATCGATCCATTCCATCCAACGCTTCTCAATCGACTAAAACCATTACAGGAAAAGTTATAAACGCTATTACTGGAAAACCATTGCAGTACAGCACTATTGCCGTTTATAGTTCTACAGACAGCACTATAGTAGCAGGAGGAATTACCGATCGAAAAGGTCGCTTTACGCTGTTTACAAACCTTCGTTCCTTTTACATTAAAATTGAATTTTTGTCCTATCAACCTAAGATTATCAAAGATCTTAGTTCTACATCTGGTCTAAAGTTGCTTGATTTAGGAACAATAAAATTAAATCCCATTGTAAAATTGCTGGATGCCGTTGACGTTAGAGCCGAAAAGAGCTGGGTCAGTATGAGTTTAGACAAAAGAGTCTTCAATGTCGGAAAAGATCTCATAAGCCAAGGAGGAACCGCAGAGGATATTTTAAGGAATGTTCCCGGTGTATGGGTAGATATCAATGGTGAAGTAACTTTGCGAAGTAGCGGTAGCGTGCGTGTATTGTTGAATGGGCAAACCTCTCTACTCATCAGTGGTAAAGACTCAGATGGACTAAGGCAATTACAAGCCAACTCTATTGATAGAATAGAAATCATCACCAACCCTTCTGCTCGTTATGAAGCTGAGGGAATGGCTGGAATTATCAATATTGTTTTGAAAAAAGAAGATCAAGTTGGTTTGAACGGATCTCTAAGCGCTAACGCTGGACATCCTGATAATTTTGGATTAGGGTTCGGTCTAAATTATCGAAAGGAAAAAATCAATCTTTTCACAGGTAGCGGGGGCTGGCTCATCAACAGACCAGGAACAGGGCAATATCGAAATCAATTTTTCAATCTAGAAAACCCCGATAGTACCTTGTTCTCTAATATGGATAGAACCCATGAACGCAATAGTATGCCGGTGAATTTCAAAATCGGAGCAGATTATTATCTAAATCCTAACAATACATTTACAGGTTCTTTTTATTACAGAGGCAGTAGAGATGAAAATACATCAGAACTAGTCTACAAAGATGCTTTTGGTTCTTCTGATAACGTTCACCTGATAACCCTTCGTGAGGAAAAAGAAACTGGGAAAGAGTATAACTATAGTAGTTTTCTACGCCATCGAAAGTTTTTTAAAAACAATAAGGAACACCAACTCACGACTGATGTTCGTTACGAATCTGAATTCGAAAAAGAAAAGTCTTTTTATCATGAAGGATATTTTGATGGTAATAATAATCCCTTGAATACCACTGCCTTTGACCAAATCACAGAGAATAACTCCGGAAATGATTTACTGATTATTAAATCAGATTACATACGGCCTCTAGGCTTAGAATCTAACTTCGAAGCTGGTTTTCAAACTTCGTTTAGAAATATTGACAATGACTACAAGGTAAAGGACGTCGTCAACAATATTGAAACTCCAGATCCCAATTTCACTAACAACTTTGTATATCATGAAGTGATCAATGCACTTTATGCAAATTATGGTAACAAAATCAAACGATTCTCTTATCAAGCAGGTGTACGTGCGGAACATTCAGATGTAGAGTCTACTCTAGAGATGAAAGATCAAACAAAAAAAAGTAATTACTTCAATTTCTTTCCATCAGCATTCCTAGGTTATGACCTTGGGAATGACAACGGTTTTCAGCTAAGTTATAGTCGTCGTATAGAACGTCCCGGACTCTTAGATCTGACTCCGTTTTTCACTCTAAGAGATCGTAGAAACATCTGGAAGGGAAACCCAGAAATCAAACCTGAGTTTACAAATGCTTTTGAACTTGGCTATATTCAATATGGCGAAAAAGGAACACTCAGTGCCATCGCTTATTTCCGCAGAACAACAGATGTGATTAAAAGAATACAGAGGTTGGATGACCGCTTCCCAGAAGCTACTATTACACAAGCGGAAAATCTGGATTTAAAAAGAAATGTTGGTGTTGAGTTCACTTATTCCTATGCCCTTTATAAGTGGTGGAGGCTCAACGGAGACATGAATTTTTTCCATTCCTTTTCAGGAGGAACCTATGAAGCAGAGGGCGAAGAAATCTACGTTGGAGGACAGTCATTTTCACTAGCCTCAAAAACAATTTCACGTTTTACCTTTTGGAAAAAATTGAATACACAGCTGACCTTCAACTATTCCGCTCCAAGAAGAACTACCCAAGGAGTCAACCGAGCTACCGCAGCGCTAGACTTTGCAACGAGTATGGATATTTTAAAAAATAATGCAACGGTTACTTTGAGTGTGACAGATGTTTTTAATAGTCGCCGTCGTCGCTCTTTTTCAGAAGATGAGACCTTTTATTCAGAAGATGATTTCCTTTGGCAAAAACGTGCTTTGATTCTGTCCTTTCATTATCGTTTGAACCAGCATAAGAAGCAGAGTCAGATTTATTCTAGCCCGATAAAGGAGGATAGTGAGGAGCGGTTTTAGAAAAAGAGAACTCAAAAAAATGAATTACCTCGAACCCTAGTCATCCGTCAACAGTCTCCTCGCATCTCAATCCACCACTACAATCTGTTCCCCCTCCAAAGGTGCCATTCGCATATATTTTAACAATAGTTGAACCACTGCAAGAACATCCTTTTCGCAGTACCTCGCAATTCGATCCAGGTCATTTTCCTCCCAGTACACGCGTCCAACTTCACTACCATCGATATCATCTTTGGGAGAAGGCAAACCAAATAAACCCATCAACAATTTCAAAGAAGTATAAGCTTTGTAATCGCCAAATTTCCAGAGGGTGAGCGTATCCAAAAAGTTTTTAGTCTCCCATGGTTTTTTGCCTGTTACGTTAACGGCATTGGGCATGGGAAGTTGATTGACGACCATCCGACGGCTGATGTAAGGCATGTCGAATTCCTTCATATTATGGCCACAGAGGTAGTGCGTATTTATATTGTTATAATATTGTTCGACGAGCTTGGAGAAGTCTTTCAAGAGTTCAGCTTCATCATCACTGGCAAAGGATTTTAAGCGAACACCTAGCTCTCTAGTTGTTGCATCTCGATAGACTAAACCCACGGAGATACATACTATTTTTCCAAACTCGGCAAAGATACCTGCTTTCTCAGGATACAGCGCAATGACCTGTTCTTCTGGAATTGGTTCATCATATTGGCGTAGGATGGATTTACATTTGATGGCCCACAAATCTTTGAAAGTGTCGCTTAGGTCTTCGTATGATTTTTCGCCAGAGACGGTTTCTATATCTAGGAAGAGGACTTTAGTAATGTCCAGATTATCGATCATGTTCTCGTAGTTTGTTTATTGAAGATATACTCCGTAAAGAAAGGAATTTTTGAGTAGAATTTGAAATGTAAACAGATACCGAAGACCATCCCTTTTGCGAAAGCGATACTTTGTTAATAAACAATTGCCTACAAGCTCCCACGATTTCTTCAAAAGTAGACGAAAAGTAAACAAAGGCTCATTACAAGGTAAAAAAGCTGCGAACTTCCGTTTGCACGTGTTATATTTGTCTTGCGATGTTTAATTATGTTTTATACTTAATTATTAAAGCAGCGCGTTTTAAGTGCTTAATTTAAACTACAAAAATAACTATCATGAGTTTTTCCAGAGATTCCAAACAAAAACTAACGACAGTGGCTGCTGTCATTATCGTTGCCCTTTTGGGTATTAATGCTTTTTTATTGTGGAATAAATTCAGTCAGGAAAAAGTAATTGCCAGCAAGGATGCTGAACTCAATGAGTCAGAAAGAATTAAAGCTGATTTAGAAAAGCAGTACTACGAATCACTTTCTGAACTGGAAGAAATGCGTGGTAACAACGAGGAACTCAATGCTATGATTGATACTCAAAAGGAAGAACTCAGAGTTCAGAAAGATAAAATCGTCAAAATGATTCGGGATGGCAAGGCGTCTACAGCCGAGCTAGCTCAGGTCAGGCAAAAGATGCAGGAATTCAAAACCCAACTCGACACCTATATTGCAGACAATAATCGCTTAAAACAGGAAAAAGAGGCCTTGGCCCAGGCCAACTCACAACTGACCACAGCCAAAGAAAACCTGGAAACCAATCTGTCTGAGCAACTAAAAAGCAATGAAGATCTCATGGCTGCGAAGACAGATCTACTTACAGCAAAAGGGGTTTTGGAAAACGAAAATGCTAAGTTGAATACTAAAGTTACCCGTGCTTCTGTAGTAGATGTAAAAGACTTAAAAGTAGTTGGCGAAAAGGTTAGAAAGAATGGTAAAGCAGTTTCTCGAAAATCAGCTAAGTCTGTAGATCGTCTTAAGGTTTGTTTCACAGCAGAGTCAAACATCGTAGCGGAAGGCGGTATGGAGCGTTTCTTTGTACGAATTATCAATCCAGTTGGAGAGACCATCGCAGTTGAAAATCAAGGTTCTGGTATTATGAAACTGGCCAGTGGCACTGATGAAGTTCGTTATACTCAAGTAAAAGAAATGGATTATAACCAAAGTGAAATGGCGACTTGTTTTTACTGGCAACAAGCTAGTTATCAGTCAGGTAAGTATGAAGTAGAAGTTTACAACAAAGGCTATGTAGCTGGAAAAACAAACTTTACATTGAAGTAGGATCAAGCTTTCCGATTGCTTCGGTTCAAACTAAGAAATAGAAATGCGATAACAGCTGCAGCCGTTATCGCATTTCTATTTGGAGAGCTTAAACAAATAGCACTGAAATTCAGTTTAAAGGTAAATATTTCAGAGTCATAAAGATTAAATTTCACATGAGCAAAGAAGCGAAAAAGCAGAATACGGAAGAGCAAAAGGAATCCTTTCAAAATCCAATAGATAAAGATAAGATTGCAGAGAATCCTCATCTCCTCCCCTACGCACATACGGTTGGTGGAGCAGTTATTAAACCTATTGATAAAGGTCGAGTAAAAGGGTTGGCAGTGGCAGCTATGTATGAGCAGTCGGAGATGCAGTTGGATCAGATTCGGGAGCAGGTCAATCTATTGGTAGAACAAGCCCAAGCCATTCAAGATCGAGTTCGGTTTTCGGAAGCCGTCTACAAAGCAGATGCTGGATTCAAGCCATTGATCGGAAGGATATACCATTTATATAAGAAGAAAGATGGAACAGACGTTCTATCGATGGTCGGTCCTGAAGAATGGGGCAAAAGAAGTCCTTATGAATTTCAGGCGAGCTTAAAAATGTTAGCGGATCATACCTGGGAAGTCATGGAAAAATCTTCAGATTTTTAGGTCAATTCTAATGTTTCTGTCAAGTATTATGTAAAGGCTTATTTAGATTGGCTACACAATTTGTAAGTAATTTCATTTTCCCTAAATTCGTACAAAGTCAATTACCAACTTAGACACTCAATTCATGAAATACATCCTCCTTCTCTTTCCGTTTTTTCTTTTTCCATTGCAATCCAACCATGTACAAAATGCGTCGGTCATAGAATGGACAACTCCGATGGATTATGACCTGGGGGATATCAAACACAAGGAACCGATTACCGTAGCTTTCAAATACAAGAATATTTCTGACGAACCCATCACCATAGATAATGTACGCCCAACCTGTGGCTGCACCGCTCCGACCTGGACAGATGCCCCTATAGAACCAGACTCTATTGGAACCATTGAGATAGAGTTCTCTGCTAATCAGCCAGGATACTTCCGTAAAAAAATCAAAGTCTAT
>JBGCDT010000091.1:0-8614 GCA_045105695.1 Saprospiraceae bacterium
AAAAAAAACGCGTCATGTTATTATTGTTTTAGCGAACAAAGGTAATTAAGTGCACGGATAAAATAATTAATATAATTCTCTCCAATTACTAAGTGGAAAAAAGAATGGATAGCTGCTGGATATTTTAAGCATTCCGCTATATTTACCGTATTCTATATCTTAATTTTTCATAATACAACAACCATGTATCCAACTCTGTACCGGAAAGTCTTTCTGAGTTTTTCAGTTCTATTCCTACTATTCTCCCTTTCCCTGAACGCTCAGAAAAAAACAATGACCTCCGATGTCTACGATGAATGGTACAGCATTGACAAAGAGCAAATCAGCAATAATGGACGATGGATTGTCTATGAACAAAGTCGCGAAAAACTAGACGGTGTACTAAAAGTTTACGACACCAAGAAAGAGCAGCAACTGAGTTTTGAGCGAACCAACAAAGCTTATATCAGTGAAGACAGTCGCTACCTGACTAGCTTCATTTACCCTTCCAGAGATTCCATTCGAGCTATGAAAAGACGAAAGGTAAAAGAGAAAAAATTACCAAGTGATACCTTGTTAATTTATGATTTAGTTCAGAATACAAGTACTAAAATTCCAGATGTGAAAAACTTTGAGTTACCTCAAAAATGGAATGGCTGGGTCGTCTATCTCATGAATCCAGATGACAGCAAGGATACTACTTCCGCCGCGAAAGACACATTAGCGACAGCTAAAAAAGTAGAGTCAAAAGAGAGCGGTTCAAAACTAATTTTGCATGAGCTAGCAACGGGCAAGGAAGTTATTTATCCTTTTGTAAACGATTATTCTCTGGCGGAAGAATCCCCAAACGTTCTATTTAGCAGTAGTGGAAACGATGTTGACTTTTCGCCAGGTGTTTATCTTTTTAATGGAAATCGAAAAGATGTAATACCATTGTTACGACACAAAGGAGATTACTATCAAATGAGTCTTTCCAAGGACGGACAGCAAGCTGCTTTTGTGGCAGATTTAGATACAACAGAAAATCGAGTTCGACCTTACCAACTATTTTATTACGAAGAAGGATTGAGTAAAGAAGCAGGACTAGTTGGAGCTCCTGAAGATTCTTTTTTACCGAAGAGTTGGAACATCAGTTCGCATTATAAACCCAATTTTTCAGAAGACGGAAATAAATTATTTTTTGGAATAAATCCTCTCCCCTATCAACCAGATACGACATTATTGGATGAAGAAAAAGTAGATCTAGAAATCTGGCACTATGAAGACAGCCGTCTACAAACTCAGCAGAATGTAAGATTAAAAGACGACCAAAAGAAAAGCTATCTAACGGTCTGGTTTCCTAAGACTGGATTCTTTAATCAGATCAGCGATTTGAAGCTTCCGCAGGTAGAAATCGGCGACGAAGGAAACTCGGATTGGGTCCTTGCCTACACAGAAGAGCCCTATAGTAAAACAATGTCCTGGGAAGGTTTTCCGATTCCAAAAGATGTCTTTGTTATTAATACAAAAAACAAACGCAGACAATTGATTGCTAGCGATTTACGAGCTAACATAAATCTATCTCCTGGCGGTAAATATGTTTACTGGTACAACTACAGAGACACAGCCTGGTTTAGCTACAACATCGAAAAGAACAGCATTCTTCAACTGACGGATAACAATGCTTTCCCGTTTTATAATGAGCAGCACGATACGCCAAGTTTGCCTGGTAGTTATGGCATTGCTGGTTGGGAAGAAAACGATGCATTTATTTACATAAACGACCGTTACGACATTTGGAAAATAGACCCCACAGGTAAATCTTCTAACAAGAGACTTACAAATGGCCGATCCTCCAAAACACGTTATCGCTTCATACAACTCGACAAGGAAGAACGTTTTACAAAATCAAATGTAAAACTATTGTTATACACTTTTAACGAACGTACTAAAAACTCTGGTTACGCTCGCTTGAACCTTAAGAATGGTAAAATCAAAACAGTGACAGACGATGCTTACCAGTTCACTCGTCGACCGTTGAAAGCGAGAGATAACAACACCATCGTTTACACTAAGGAAAACTTCCAAACCTTTCCTGATTTACACTATTTCACCAACAAAATAAAACGCAGTAAAAGAGTCAGTAAGGCCAATCCCCAACAAGAGTCTTACAACTGGGGTTCTATCAGTCTTTACGAATGGAAAGATAAGAATGGAAAAGCCTACACGGGCATGCTCGCCAAGCCCGCTGACTTCGATCCGACGAAAACATATCCAATGATTGTGAACTTTTACGAGCGCAGTTCTGATAGGCTACATAGACACCGAGCACCCTATCCACATCGGAGTACGATCAACTATAGTTTCTACACCAATCAAGGTTATTTGATTTTCAATCCTGATGTTTTGTATACAGACGGAACTCCTGGTAACAATGCTCTTACAACTGTACTATCTGGTGTTGAATCACTAATCGAAAAAGGGTTTGTAGACAAAGCTCACATTGGTTTGCAAGGTCATAGTTGGGGTGGCTATCAGGTGGCGCACATCATTACAAAGACGGATTTATTTGCCTGTGCTGAGTCAGGTGCCCCAGTCGTCAATATGTTTTCTGCCTATGGTGGAATCCGCTGGCGCTCTGGATTAAGTCGAATGTTTCAGTACGAACATACACAGAGTAGAATCGGTGGAACGATTTGGGAAAAGCCAGAGCTGTACAAGGAAAACTCTCCGTTATTCAACCTGGACAAAGTGACTACGCCCGTTCTAATACTTCACAATGATCGTGATGGAGCCGTCCCTTGGTATCAAGGCATTGAATTTTTTGTAGCGATGCGCCGATTGAATAAACCTGCCTGGTTACTCAATTATAAAGGCGAGCCACACTGGCCTGTGAAACGACAGAACAGAGTAGATTTTCAAAATCGGATGTTGGCGTTTTTTGACCATTACCTAAAAGAGAAAGAGATGCCGAGTTGGATGAAGGATGGAGTTAAGGCAACGGAAAGAACGTTTTAATTAAAATGAAAATTAAAGGATCTTATGGCCTGAAGGAAAAGCTCATCCTACAACTTAAAAGTTATCTGATGAGCTTTTCCTAGCTCAGGAAAATTTCCTTTGAAAATTTGAAACGACATTAGTCGCTAGACGGTAATTTACTCCACTACCACCTTCTGTGTATAAATCCCCTCTTCTCCAATAACTTGCAGAAGATAAACCCCAGCCTCAAAACCTGCAGTCGGAACACTTAGAATCGTATCTCCAGAAAGCTGTGTTTGATTCAATAATTTTCCATTAATATTGAATAAGCGCAGATCATAGGTCGTCCCCGGTTGCGCATATTCGCTAAGTTGTACATTGATGAAATCATTAGTAGGGTTAGGTTGGATACTGACCAGCGCATGTTCACTAATGATATTTCTAGTGCTTTCCACAAAATCGATTGATTGATATTGTTCAAAGAAAGCTGCAGTAGCCAAAGTAGCTGGGAAAACACATTGACCATGATCGTTGTCATCACCAAGGTTTTCAGTAGCGACATCAGCCGCGCCATTATCATTCATAAGTTGACTACAATAGATCGCATTTTCATAAGTAACCTGGTCATCACCAGCGCAGCCAAACAAACGCGTAGGAGCAGTAGGTACCCAATCTATCAAATCATTTTTGGCTAAAGCCTTGCTAAAAGGATGATCCGGATTAGTAAGAATAGCATCCAATATACTGTCTTGCAACATTAATTTTGGTTTGACTTGACCTGCTCCATTTTCAGCAATCAATGTAGAAGTAAGAAAGCCGCCCAACTCTCCTAGAGTAATTTCTTCATTGGCAAACTGCTCAACATAAGGCACATAAGGATCTTTAAATATTTCATTTACGTCTGTAAAAAGTTCATCCTCTAAATTATAGGACAAAGAAGTCCAGACGATATAAGAAACAAAGAAGTACTCTTCATCATTTAATGTAAAGTCGATCATCTTTTCAGAAATGGAGTACGGACCAGACATAGGAGCTGAAGCCGTCACGGTAAAATCATTCGGATAATCCTCCTGAATATATTTGTGTGCAGCCATTGCAGCGTGACCACCTTGAGAATATCCTGTGATGAATAATTGATCATTTATTGTTAGAAAATCATTTTCATCTGCGAATTGTCTAGCCGCAAAAAGCATATCAATTGCTGCGCGAGCTTCCGTCTCCGCATGAACATATGGATGAATACCACGTGCCTCTCCAAGTCCTAAAAAATCAGGAGCAATGACGGCATAGCCTTTTCCACTGAGCGCCATTGCCAACTCATAACCACCAGCTAATTCCGAAGGCACATCCCAACGGCTATTGACCGTTCCATGCTGATAACACAAAAGTGGATAAATAAACTCCTCCCGATCAGGCACAATCAATAATCCGGAAGCCGTATCTGGCACGCCATGAATATCCGTTGTGGTATAGAGCACCCGGTACATATCGACGCCATTCAGAAAATTGGAAAAAAAGTTAGCAGTCAGAAAAGCTTGTGATCTGCTTTCCAGATACTCAGAAGACACAATACTCTGGGCGTTAGCACTAAAGGTTATTCCTATAATCAAGAACAAAACTCGGAGGATGGATTTCATAATTAAATTGTTTTAGATCAATGAAAAAAGCTTCGACAATGTAGTCAATTGTTTTCTAATAACTCATCTGACCTTGGCAAAGTATTAATGTCTACTTGCCATTTTTAAAACTAATCTTGAAATCGATAAATGAAGTGGTGGATAATTATTTTGGGATTTCCTTTGTTACGAAAGAAATCAATGTTAATTTCGCCGCTGATCTAAGGCTCCGTAGTTCAACTGGATAGAATTTCAGATTTCGGCTCTGAAGGTTGCAGGTTCGAACCCTGCCGGGGTCACCAACACAGTGCGTAACTTATTGTTTTACAATTTGTTACGCACTTTTATTTTGAGTGGGGGTAAACAATAGGTAAACATTCCGATCTAAGCACAAGACAAAAACGGAGTAACTGAGATAATAGTTAATCCAAGGGTCTTTAAAACACAATTTACCATACCTAATTACAAAGCATATGAAATACAGAAAAGATTCTAAAAGAAGAGTTTTCCTGAAGATCTATCGGTTTGGGTAAACGATTAACAATGATGAGCAAACTTATTTTAGTAAGTACTAAAAGGTATACGATTAAATTTGATCCTTTAACTTTAGTTAATAATCCAAAAGCCTAGCTTCAACTTCACAAAACACTCTAGCCCACCTTGTCGGAAATATTAAACTCATGTCGGTTTAATTGTTATGCTGTCGGAAAATTTATTATCAAGGTCGGTTTTGTTCTACAAGGCCTTTTCATTTACTCCTATATTTGCAGGAGATATATTGGATAGACTACTTAGTCCAGTTATCATTTTATAACCTTTTCTGTAACTGTATCTTTCTGAATAGAGAGGTGCGGTTTTTTAATACGTAAGCTATTGTAAATTAAAAAATTAAAAATTAGTGCGATGAACTTCTACGGTCCGAAAATTCAACCTGACTCAGGGGAGTGAGCGTTTTCATTTTATAATTCGAAAAGCTCAGTACAGCTTTAAATTCTTTAGTTTAATTAAACCTAGTTTTCTATATTAAATACCCGGTCGATCTTAGCGGATTGATTCGGGTATTTTTATTGCGACAGTATATTGTTATACCCTTTAGTAAGTAAACTGAAATATTGTACTATTCTTATTCCCTTCCCTAAATAAGGTAGTATTAGGGGAGTATCTTCTAGCTACTCTAACGTCCCTTGTCGGAAATATTCAACTCATGTCGGTTTTATTATTACGCTGTCGGAAAATTTATCGTCAAGGGCGGTTTTGTTCTACAGGACCTTTTCATTTGCCCCTACCTTTACACAAGATATAGTGGATAGCATTTTGAAGTCCAGTCACTAATTATATCTATATCCAAAGTCACCTATCTGAAACCTCATACTAAGTAGTAGCCATAAACTACATTATTAACAAGTTTTATTTTTTCAAAAACTGTCATACACTAGAGATTTTGTTCAAACAATTATTTAATTGTTTGAACTACCTATTTTTGATTTAAAATGAACAAACATATATGAACTAAAATAAGAAGGCATTCCCTTTTTTAAGATTTACCTTTTCGCTGTTCCTGATAGATGGTACGGTCTAAGCTGACCTGAAGTTCTTGAAGATCTATAAGTGAATTGCTTATCTGAAAGTTAATTTATATCCATCGATAGCCCTTTTCTGAATATAATTTTGATTGATTTCAAATTTGTAATGCCAGTGTTATGTCTAGTCGTAAGGAACGTCGAGATGCTATTTATAATTTGACTTTTTGATCAGGGATAAGGAAATAAATAAGCTACATCAGATGGGGGAATTATTTTTCACGAACTCCTTAACTCATTTTAATAAACATTTTTAACCCTCTTTATCTCAAACATAAATTATGAAAAAAGAACCACTACTTTTAAAACGAAATAGCTCATTGCTGCTTAAAGCAATAGCGCTATTATTTTTCATCTTCGGCACACTCCAAGGAGTAGAAGCACAAATTACTTGCCCAGACGATGTGACCGTAGAGTGCGGAGACCCTATTGATCCTACCGCATTAGGATTTGCGATTGCATCAAGTGGCGGAGCGGTAACCTTTGAAGATATTATTGTTCCAGGATGCCCTAACACCGCTGAGATCGATAGAGTTTGGGCGACGTTGATTCCTACTTTCCCTTTTATTGCAACGTGTATACAGGAGATCACAATCGAAGATACGACTCCTCCAACTATTAGCTGCGCTCCCCCACAAACACTCGAATGTGGTCTAGATTCATTAATATTCTTTGGAACGCCAATAGCTTTTGATGACTGCGATCCGTCAGCACCAGTTATTACGTTCGTAGATGCAAGCACTCCAGGCTGTGGCAATACAGGAGTTTTTACAAGAACCTGGTCAGCGACCGATGCTTGTGATAACACTGCCACCTGTCAGGAAGTCATCACGATCATAGACACGACATCACCGGTGGTAAACTGCACTGAATTTACAATGACCTTCAATGCCTGTCCAGATGATGTCCTACCAAATGTACCAAGCGGAGATTGGCTACCTATACCTGCTTCTGGAATTTTTCAGACATCAGTAGGAGGAGGAACTTTAATCACAAATATTGATATCAATGGTTGTGTTTTTGATAATTGTAGTGACTTCGAAGATATGGAATTCATTCTTCTAAGTTCCACCGAGGAAAATAGAGTACCTGGATGTTCAGTGGACATTATCAACGAATACGCGATCAGAGATGGTTGTGAAAATGAAGCTACAAATACAATTTTTTCCCGCAGCACTATTGAATTTGATGGACCAGCTCCAGTAATAACTTGTCCTGCTAATGCTACGGTAGAATGCGGAGCTCCAACTGATCCAGCTGCAACAGGTATGGCTACGGCTACTGCGGGTTGTGGTACGCCTACTGTTACATTTAGTGACTTTTCTGTATCAGGTTGTGGCAACACTGAAGTGATTACACGTACCTGGACCGCAACAGATGCTTGCGGAAATTCAGGCAGCGGTTCTGTTAGTACTTGTGTACAAACCATTACGGTTGAAGATACTACTTTACCCGTAATCGCTACAGCTCCTGGGACTTTGGATCAGGTGATTGACATTAGCACTCAGGATGCTTGTCCAGACGGTATTTCAGGTTTTACTTGTTATCCTCAGTCAAGTACTGATTTTCCACTTTCAGTTGATGTGACTTTGGATGGAACATTTCTTGGAAACTTTGCTGGCCCAGACCTGGCAGATGTATCAGATAATTGTATACTAAATGATATTACCTGTGAGCTTATACCTCTTTCAATTGATACAACTATTGGAACTGATCGTTGCCAACTGATTCGAGTAATTAATTGGTTTGGCGTAGATGAATGCGGCAATCAGTCACTTCCATTTACACAAACCTTTACGATTAATGAACTAGCAGCACCAGAATTTACCTGCCCTCCAAGCATCAATGTAGAATGTGAAGCACCCGCTCCATATGCAGACTTAGCAGCTTTTATTGCTGCGGGAGGTGAGGCTTCAGATTTCTGTGGCTTGGATGATGCTTCTTTTACACTTGACAATGAAGTCTCCGATGGCCTAAGCTGCCCTGAAACAATCACTCGAACCTACTCAGTAGCTGACGACTGTGATAATATTTCAACTTGTACACAAACAATAATCATAGAAGATGTCACGCTACCAGTAGCACCAGCAGCACCTGCTGATGAAATGGTTCAGTGCGCGACAGATGTTCCTGCTCCAATAGATTTAACAGCAGTGGATAATTGTGATGGAGACATTACTGTATCTCCTACCGTTGTAGTTACTCCTGGAAGTTGTGTAAATAACTTTGTAGAAGTTAGAACTTGGACTTTCGTTGATGCTTGTGGAAATGAATCTTCTATTAGCCAAACCATTACTGTCAATGACGACACCGCTCCAGTAGCACCTGCAGCACCAGCCGATGAAATGGTTCAGTGCGCAACAGATGTTCCTGCTCTAATAGATTTAACAGCTGTGGACAACTGCGATGGAGACATTACAGTATCTCCTACCGTTGTAGTTACTCCTGGAAGTTGTGTAAATAACTTTGTTGAAGTTAGAA
>JBGCDT010000092.1:0-8000 GCA_045105695.1 Saprospiraceae bacterium
TTCAATAGCTGTATTCATTATTGGACAACCACCTTCTAGTGGCGGATTTAGGATGCGTTCTTTATAGAAATAGACGATGGTTTTCAATTTATCAATAGAACTCTCTACTACAGTAGTCCGCTTCCTGATCTCTTCTCCAACAAAAGCCACCCCATACTCAAATGCAGCTACCGCAATCTCCTCTTTGACACCTTTCTTATCACCACTTTCTTTTTTGAAATTACCATAGATTCCGCCTTTGGTCAAACCGGTCGCCTTCATAATGTCAGACATAGCTGTTCCATGAAATCCTTTTTGATTAAAAAGAATAGCTGCTTTTTCTATAATTAACTTTCTGGTTTTCTTTGAATTACCCATAATTATTTAAAATTATTTTAACACAGCAGAAACTACGTTATTGAAATATCCCTGGACTTAAGAATCTCTAAGTGATGAGAGGTGTGAAAAGAGGTAAAGAACAATAGCTCTCTAAAAGTGATCAATCCCAAAGCAGGATGAGGTACTCGGTATTGATCTAGTTCAGCCTCCTCCCATGCTTTCAACCTTTCGTAAATTTTTGAAAAAATGACTTTAATTGTTGCTATCATTTCTTCTCTTGTTTTAATATCACTCTCAGAAGGAATTCGTTTAGCATCAGCTTTTTGACCAACAGCCAGACGCCCTTTGTATGCTTCATATAATTCATCAAAAGAATGAGATCCATTTTCAGCAATTCCAAAATTTGCAAAAATAGATTTGTCCTGCTTCAAGGCCGAAGCGACCGGGAAAGCAGAGAGAATTAAATGTCCAAGGTGTTCAGCAGCAGACCACTTCCCTTGATAAGATTTCGAAAAATCATCTAATGATTGCTCTAGTAAATAATTTTCAAGATTACTGGCAGCAGTTGTGAGCGATTGCTGAATTTCTGATTTATTCTGTGGAGAACTAATATTGTTCATATTCAATTTGGTTTATAAACACAAAAATAGACCGTTCGGTTTATTTTTGCAAATTTATTGCCTTTTAAATTTTACAGGAACAATTCTGTGGTCATTTATACTTCAGAGAAATTAACGTAGATTAGTAGTTAGTGCGCTCCATCTACTGTTCCCAGCGCAACAAATTAGCAAAGGGTTGAAAGAACCAATCGACGGAAAAGCATTGTTAACTGCAAATAATAAATTGACAATGCAGATAAGTATTTCCGTTCCTCAATACCAGAATCAATAGTTGCAACGGCTGTTGTGGCACCTCATTAGCCATTTTGAATGCTTCAAGATTCCAGCTTATGAACGAAGAATAGACTCATCAAAGAGAAGTTATTTATTCTACGATGTGAACCTTTTCAGAAATAAATGGTCTACATTACGAATCCTTAGTGTAAAACTGTACCTTAGTGAAACTCTAAATTTGTAAACGGCTAGTTTCCAAACATTTACTTAAAATATTGCGTTTATATTTCAAACCCGAAATAACCAATCAGCAATATTAAATCGTGTTTACATCAATCCTGAATACACGTTTTCTCTAAACTAATAACAGCATTCTCAGACTAACCGAAGTCTGATTGAAGTAACGTTCAGTTATGACTAACTGAATTCGTATAAAACTCATTTACTCACTATTCATAAAATCTTTCGAACTATGAAAATTTTTTATTCTTTTCTCTGCTTGATGCTTCTATCAACACTTGGAGTAGCGCAGGTAAACTTCCCCATTACCTTCGATGACGCAGGAGTGGACTATATGGTAGAAGGCTTCGGCGGCAACGTCGGTTCCATTGTTGTAGATCCGACTGACCCTACAAATATGGTTCTGCAAGCGGTCAAACCTAATGATGCGATGGACTGGGCAGGTGTAACTATTGGAACAATGGGACTAACATCTCCTGTGCCTTTTACGGATGTAGATAATAAATTCACAGTCCGTGTTTGGTCGCCTGATGCTAATATTCCAGTTGCTTTAAAATTGGAAAAAATTGATAACAATAATGTCTTCGTTCAGAAAGAAGTGATGACTACAGTTGCGGGTCAATGGGAAACGCTGGAGTACGATTTCAGTGATGCGGGTATTGATCCTAACATAGATTATGAAAAGGCAGTTATCTTTTTCAACCTGGGTACAACTGGTGTTGGTGAGAAGACATACTATGCTGACGACATTACGTTTGTACCTGCTCCTCCTCCAACGGTTGATTTGCCGATCACTTTTGATAATGCTGTAATTGACTATGGATTTTTTGATTTGAATGGTAATACTACAACAATTATAGAAGATCCAACCGATGCTACAAATATGGTTGCACAAACAGTTCGGTCAGTTACGGCTTCCAACTTTGCTTTCACAGCTGTTGCCAATGATGGACTTACTAACCCAATCCCTTTTTCAGATACGGAAAAAAAGATGACTGTTCGGGTATGGTCTCCTGAAGCTGGAATCATCATCAGACTCAAAGCTGAAAATTCTGGAAGCCCTGCCATCTTCGGTCAGGTAGATGTTATCTCAACTGTTGAAAGTGACTGGGAAACTTTGATCTTTGATTTTGATAATCTATCTGGAGGTTCTATCGACTTAGCAAACACTTACGATAAAGTAACTGTATTTTTCAACTTCGGTATTGGAGGCGCAACCGCTGGTGAGCAAACTTTCTACTGGGATGATGTACAGATGCTAGAACCCGATCAGGTTGACTTGCCTATTACTTTTGAAGAAACCAACACAGATTACAACTTTGGCGATTTTGGCGGAAGTATGACCTCAATAGTGGAAGACCTTACGAACCCAACCAACATGGTTGCGCAGACCATCAAACCTGCGGACGCTGTAGATTTTGCAGGTGTCATTGCTGGTGATGATGGAATGGCTAATCCAATTCCTTTCTCAGAAAATTACAAAACAATGTCTGTCAGAGTTTACTCGCCAGATGCAGGTATTACTGTAAAACTAAAAGTAGAAGATGCTGACAATGATCAAATATTAGCAGAAGTGGATGCTACTACGACTGTTGCGAATCAATGGGAAACACTGACTTTTGATTTTAACAATCCAGTTAATGGTGGAATAGACTTGAATAACACTTATGATAAAGTAGTTCTCTTTTTCAACTTCGGAGTAACTGGTGCAACGGCTGGTGAAAAGACTTACTTCTTCGATGACATCCAATTCGTATTTCCTACAGAACCAGAATTACCATTGAATTTTGAATTTCCGACTATAGACTATAGCATCATTGATTTCAACGGAAGTGCTTCTTCAATCGTTGAAGATCCAACGGATCCAACCAATACTGTTGTTGAAAGCAACAAGCCAATGACAGCAGCAGAAAATGCAGGTGTTGTTATAGCAAATAACGGCTTGGTAGATCCTATTCCTTTTGCAGCAAATGCACAAACCATGTCTATGAGAGTATGGTCGCCTGATGCAGATATACCAGTAAGAATGAAAGTGGAATCAGTTGCTAACCCAGCAGTGTTTGCAGAAGTTGATATGATGACAACAGTAGCCGGAGATTGGGAGACACTGACTTATGACTTCAGTGCTCCAGTGAATGGATCAATTGACCTAAATGAAGACTACGGCAAAGTCGTATTACTCTTCAACATTGGTACAGACGGAATGACCGCAGGTGATAAAACTTACTACTTCGATGACATTCAATTTGTCCCTCCTGTGCTTGATCCAGTTGATCTACCGATCACTTTTGAAGACATCAACATTGGTTATAACCTCGTTGATTTTGAAGGAAATACATCTATGATTGTTACCGACCCAACTGATCCGATGAACACTGTTGGACAGATTACCAAGCCGGTTACGGCTGGTAGCTCAGCGGGAACGACTTTAGGTGGAAACGGTTTATTAAACCCAATTCCATTTACAGCTAGTAATACAAAAATGACGGTTCGCGTTTGGTCGCCTACAGCGAATACACCTTTGTTATTGAAGGTGGAAAAATTAGGGAATCCAACTATTTTCGTAGAAACACAAGCTACCACTACGGCAGCTATGACTTGGGAAACCATCGAATTCGATTTTAGCAATCCAGGGCCTAACATGCTTGGTTTAGACTTCAATCAAGATTATGATATGGTTTCCATCTTTATGAATTTTGGAACAGATGGAGCTACCGCTGGTGAGCAAACCTATTATTTCGACGATGTAATGTTCGATGGTACTCCACCATTGGATCAAGTAGATTTACCTGTAACTTTTGAAGATGCAATGACGGATTATGATTTCATCAATTTTGGTGAAGCGACTTCTCAAGTGGTTGTAGATCCAACTGATCCAACGAACATGGTCATGGAAACCATCAAACCAGACAATGCCGCAACTTTTGCCGGAACCATAATCGGTAACGACAATGGTTTCGTAAACGAAGTACCATTCACTGCTACTGAATTAAAAATGAAAGTTGATGTTTGGTCTCCACAGGCAGATGTACCTGTACTATTGAAAATGGAAGACAAGACAGATGGAAATATTTTTGTACAAACGATTACCAACACGACCGTAGCAATGGGATGGGAAACACTAGAGTTTGATTTCGCAAATCTAACATCAGACTCTCCTCCAATGGACTTTGCACAGACCTACGACAAAGGAGTGATCTTTTTCAACTTTGATATTGCAGGAGCAGATGCTGGTTCACTCACTTTCTACTGGGATAATGTAGAATTTGGAGGCATCGATATTTCTACAGAAAATGTAGCTAAGGCGAATATCAAAGTTTCTCCAAACCCAGCTAGTACTTTTATCAATATAGAGTTCCCTCAAAACTGGTCGAATTTAGCGACAGCTACTTTGATGGATGTCTCCGGAAGAGTATTGTTACAAAATGTAATGAACAATCGTTTAGAGCAATTGGATATCAATGGTTTTGACGCTGGTACTTACTTTTTGAGAATTGATACAGCGGAGAATAGTTATTACGAGAAGTTGGTGATTGTGAAGTAATCTATTATTTCATAATACTTGAACTTTGAAAATAGGGTTCAAAAACTTACCTGGGTTGGGTGGTTTTTGAGCCCTGTTTTTATTTAATTTATCATCAGCTTAATTTTGTGATTTTGCATTTCATCACAAAGATTTTTTACGTGTTCTTTTTCTTGGCAAAAGAACTAAAACTCAAGGCTTTATAGCTTTGTCCTAAAAACCAGCAACTCACCGCTTTTCACAGAGAATCAAATTAACTTATTCAAAACCTTTCGATTATTAAGATGGTTTTTGAACCCCATTTTCTATCTTCGCCACTATGGATCTATTCAGTATTATCACCATCTTAGTCGTGGTCTCCGCCGCCTTTGCTTATATCAATGAGCGATTTGTAAAACTCCCCTACACCATAGGCGCAATGGTCATCACCATTGCGATGAGTGCCATTCTAACCTTCTCTGGATATATCAATCCCGATCTTACGAATCCTTTGAAAGACTTGATTTCTCAGATTGACTTTAGTAAAGTCTTGCTGGAAATCATGTTGAGTTTCCTACTCTTTGCCGGAGCGCTGCATACTAACTTTGATCAACTCAAAGTGCAGCGTGGGCCTATTCTCGCTTTTGCAACTTTTGGCGTTTTGGTTTCTACTTTTCTCATTGGAGGAGCGATGTATTATTTAGTACAGCTTTTTGGAATGCGTATAGACTTCGTGCACTGCTTGTTATTTGGGTCTCTGATTTCTCCAACAGACCCGATAGCCGTTTTAGGGATTTTGAAAAAGGTAGGTGTTCCAAAGGTTCTGGAAACAAAAATTGTTGGAGAGTCTTTATTCAATGATGGAATTGGTGTCGTTGTGTTTCTAACCATTTTCGCTGTAGCGGAAAAAGGTTTGGATAATATCACAGCTGGGGAAGTCGGTTTTTTACTGTTGGAAGAAGTAGGTGGTGGTGTTTTGCTGGGAGCCATTCTGGGTTTTGGAGCTTACCGCTTGATGAAGAGTATCGACGATTATAGTGTGGAAGTTTTGATTACGTTGGCCATCGTGATGGGTGGATACTTGCTTGCGCTAAAATTGCACATGTCGGGACCACTGGCAGTAGTGGTTGCTGGTTTAATCATTGGTCACGATACCGTTCGGGATGGTTCTATGTCTGAAATGACGGAGTTGTATATTGATAAGTTTTGGGAAACCCTGGATGCGCTGCTGAACGGAATTCTCTTTGTCTTAATTGGTTTAGAGATTCTGATACTGCCGCACGATCTTACCTTTTTCACAATTGGCTTAGTAGCCATTCCCATCATTCTATTCGCCCGATTAATCGCACTGAGTATTCCAATAAAAGTTTACAAAAAGAAATTGGACTTCGTTCAAAATACAGGTTTGATGATGACTTGGGGAGGACTTCGTGGTGGAATTTCCATCGCCCTTGCTTTAACAATGACCCAGGAAATGAGCCGTGATCCATTTTTGATTATTACCTATGTAGTCGTTATTTTTAGTATCGTCGTTCAGGGGTTGACCATTGGAAAAGTAGCTAATAAACTGATTGGAAAAAGTGCTATGCAACCTAACACTGGAGATAGGCACTAAGGAAAAATCCAGTATATGTTTTTTATAACAAAAGTCTTACATCGCTTATGGCTAAGCCAGATACTTCTCACGTACTAGTCCTTCTTCAAGAACATTTTTCCCTTAACGGAAAAATAAAAGACCTCCCAGGCGAAGAAGACTACAACTACTACTTCCGTTCAGAGGATAATAAAGAGTATACCGTAAAGGTCAGCCGCCCTGATACAGATATTGCTAACCTTCTGTTTCAAGGAGCTGTTCTAAAACACTTGAGTAAAAAGAGCATCGGTTTAAAGCTCCCAGAAATTATTCATACTAAGAGTGGCGAAGGCATTGTCTTTTTGGAAAATAAAAGCTTCTTACGTTTACAAAAATGGGTACCTGGAAAAATGCTCTCAGAAGCGCGCTATCGCTCGCCAGAATTACTACAAAGCTGGGGGGCCACTTGTGGCTTATTCTCTAAAGCATTGGAGGATTTTGATCATCCGACTGCGCATCGTTTCTACAAATGGAATCCTTCGGAGACTTTGTATTCCAGAACTAAGTTCCGAGAGTTCATCAAAGATGAGCAACAACTTGAAGTAGCAGATTACTTTTGGAATTTGTTTGAAACAACAGCCCTCCCTCATTTGCCAAAGCTCAGAAAATCAGTAAATTACAATGATGCTCACGAGCATAATTTGCTCATCACCCAAAAAGATTTCAATACACGTGTACACGGTGTTATAGATTTTGGAGATGCTTTGTATACAGAGACTATTAATGAGCTAGCCATCGCTTGTGCTTATGCTGGAATGAGGATCGCCGACCCACTAGAGGCGATGAGTCAAGTTGTTTGGGGTTATCATCAAATGTACCCGATTCGCGAAGAGGAACTGGAAGTTTTATTTCCTTTGATCGCTGCGCGACTGATGATTACAGCAGCCAGTTCTGCTTACAACAAAGTACAAGAGCCAGAGAATGAATATTTGTTGATCAGCGAAAAACCTGCTTGGGATTTATTAAATAAGCTAAGCGAAATCCCTCCTAACTTCGCAAAGTTCACCTTTAGAAAAACCTGTGGATTAGTCCCTTGCAAAAAGGAAGACTATTTCAATTACTGGATTAAATCTGCTAAAGATTCTTTCGCACCAATCATTGATTTTCAAAATAAGAAATACACTAGTTTGGACTTAAGCGTTGGTAGTTTATCGCTGGGACACAATACCAACTTCGATTCTAACAATGCTTTTACAAAAACAATCAAACGGATTTTAGCAGAAGCAGATGCTGCCATAGGAATCGGAGGCTACCTTGAAGCTCGTCCAGTTTATACCACTGACGCTTATGCCGAAAAAGGGAATTATGGAAGACGTTGGCGAACCATCCATTTAGGTATTGATGTATGGACAAAAGCAGACACGCCTGTTCACGCGCCGCTCGATGGAATCGTGCATTCTTTTCAAGATAATGATCAGGATCGCGACTACGGCCCAACAATAGTCTTACAACATCAAATCAACGAACAGTTTAG
>JBGCDT010000093.1:0-24725 GCA_045105695.1 Saprospiraceae bacterium
GTATTACAATCGAAATACAAATATTAATATAAAATAGTTCCTACGAATAGGCTTAATATTCCAAAGAGTTTGCTCTGCATTAGCGGAACAAACTCTTTGAATAAAAAGGAACTAGATAAATTTACACTTCGTCCTTTACCAATAATTGAAAACCGTTTCCATGAATGTTTACGATTTCAATGTTTTCATCACGCTTGAGGTATTTCCGTAATTTGGTAACAAAAACGTCCATACTTCTGGCAGTAAAATAATTGTCTTCTCCCCAAATCTTAGTTAAAGCTTCCGAACGAGGTAAGACCTCATTCATCTTCAGACAGAACATTCTCAATAACTGCGCTTCCTTTGGAGAAAGCTTGGCCGTTTCCTTTGTTCTTGTATCCGTCAAAATTCTGACTGGGAATTCAAAGTGATAAACTCCAATATTGAATTCCTTGATATCGTCCTTTGGATCAGCTTTCTGCTGGCTTCTTTTTAGAATGGCTTGAATTCGATAAAGCAATTCTTCTGAGTTGAAAGGTTTAGAGATATAATCATCGGCTCCTAATTTGAAGCCTTTGAGAACATCTTCCTTCATCGTTTTAGCAGTTAGAAAAATGATCGGCATGGTTCCACCACCCTCTCGAATTTCTTTGGCTAGAGTGAATCCATCTTTCTTAGGCATCATTACATCAAAAATTCCTAGATCGAAATTGTCTTTGTTGTAAGTAGATAAGCCCATTTCGCCATCTGTGGCCAGGGTCACTTCGTAGTCATGCATTTCGAGATAAGAGCGAAGAACGTCTCCAAAATTTTGGTCATCTTCTACGAGGAGTATCTTGTTTCCTGTTGACATATAATATTAGGTTTTGCTTTAGTTGTTAGTCTTAGTTTTTTTAATCTTGATATTGAACGAAAGGGAAAGATAATATAAAACTACTCCCTTTTCCTAATTCACTTTTTACATCTATTTGGCCCTTATGTGCCGTCATCATTGCTTTTACATAACTGAGCCCGAGTCCGAATCCTTTTACGTCATGCAAATCGCCCGTATGTACTCTATAAAATTTATCAAAGATATTCTTTCTAGCCTCTTTAGTCATACCTATCCCTTTATCCTTGATTATAACTTCAAGTCCGTTAGATACATTGCGTGTGTGAACAGAAATTTCTGGTTTTTCAGGAGAATATTTATTGGCGTTCTCTAATAGGTTATTAATGATATTAGAAACATGAGTCAAATCGCCTTGGATCATGTATTTTTTCGCCTTAAGGTCAGTGGTGACTTTTCCGTCTCTTCGTTCTACTTGAAGGCTGATATTTCGCATAGCTTGATTGATAATTTCGTGCATATCTAGATTAGTCAACTTCAGATTGAAGTCTCGTTTGTCAATGACTGCCATCTGTAGCACTTTTTCCACCTGGCTGTTCATTCGCTTATTCTCCTGCTTAATGATATTCGCAAAGCGACTGATTTTTTCTGGATTACCAGCAACAACAGGATTCGTCATAGAATCAGCAGCTAAAGAAATGGTAGCTATCGGCGTCTTGAATTCATGTGTCATGTTGTTGATGAAATCCGTCTTCATTTCCGAAAGTTTCTTCTGCTGGAAAATCACCTGAATCGTATAAGCAAAACAGAACAAAATGATTCCTGTAAAAAGAATTGAAGCCAGCAAAGCTTTCCAAACAGAACCCCACAGCAAACTCGTTCGACTAGGAAAATAAATCATCAACAAACCTGGGCTTGGGATATCTTCTGGGAAAAGGTCTACCCTATATTCTGAATTATATAAATTTTGCCAGCCTGTTGCTATCGTATGTGGATTACTATCCTTTACGACATAGAATCCATTCCAAATAACAAAGGAACGATCCTTATGAGAAAAAACCCCATAGTTATATCCGATCTTAATTCCGTGATTGGCCAACTCCTGACGCATAAATTCATCCAGGTAATTGATATTGATTCGTTGTGTGATGGGTTCTGGAGTTAGTAACTTGGCTAACTCCTTCCGTTCTTTATAATCCACAATCCGTTGATAGCGTTCTGAGCGCTCCCGCTCGCAGTTAGCACAATTACAGGCATTTCTTCCTAAATTTAATTGCTCAAGAATATCACTGTTATCTCCTTCTAGTTTAAATGAATCTAACAATACTTCTCCGGCATTAAGCTCTGCCATCATACTTTCGTTAGCTCCTTTCAACTGTCTAAACAATTCATCACTGAAGTCTTCATCCAAATTGTATACTTCTAGACGCTCTTCCATTTCTTCAGCTAATTGCAATTTTTCAGAAACACGGTTCAGGACTGAAAAAACATCCTTTTCAAAGTAACTCTGATTTTCCTGAATGGTAGAACGAATCCAGTAAGTTTGTAACACTACAATTCCGATGAGTGCAGTGCTCATTAAACCAATAATCAACCAGATTGCTCTTTTACTCATTTAATTTGAAGAAATTTATTCGAAGAGATTCAAGCTTGAAAACAAAAACTTGAATTACAAATCTAAATATAAGGAAAGTAACTAATGATAGTTTAACAGCTATTTAACTTCCTTTATTTTTTTGTGTTTTTTATGAAATTATTGGAAATACAGCTATAAAACTTAGGAAGGGAGAAAACCAAGTTAATGGTTTTCTCCCTTCCTAAGTTTTATAGAAAATATCTAAAGTCTAATCTCATCTTCGTTATCATCATAGAAGGTGTACTCCATGACTTGATAATCTCCTTTGGAGACCAGCTTGATCCACTTAAAATACTTTCTGAACCAACGCATCTGAATATTTGGAAATCCTTGTTTCAGATATGCGTAGATGTAAGGATGGACGTGCAAATGTATCTTTGAGTTTGGTCTAGATTGTAAGATGTATTCAAGATCTCTTTCTATATTATCCGTCAATAGAATGGAAGGGTTTATTTTACCCGACCCTTCACAAGATGGGCAGACCTCCGCCGTATTAATTTTCACTTCAGGCCTTACTCGCTGTCTAGTAATTTGCATTAAACCAAATTTACTCAATGGCAAAATCGTGTGTTGTGCACGATCTCTTCTCATTGAGTCTCTCATTGTCTTAAGCAATAGTCTTTTGTGATCAGAGTTCCTCATATCAATGAAATCAATGATAATCAAACCACCAATATCACGAAGTCTTAATTGGCGAGCAATTTCTTCAGCAGATTCCATATTGACGTTCAATACTGCTTGCGCTTGATCTCCAGTCGTAACTTTATGTCCGCTATTTACATCAATCACGTGCATAGCCTCTGTAGATTCAATCACTAAATAAGCCCCACTATGCATGGTAGCTGTTTTACCGAATGAAGCCTTTATTTGTCTCGTGATTCCATAAGCGTCAAAAATAGCCTTGTTAGAACGATGATGTTTTACAATTTTCACCTGTTCAGGTGAGATCGCCCCCAGTAAGGTCTTAGTATTATCATACAGTTCTTTATCGTTGACTACAATTTTATTGAAAGAGTCACTTAGTACATCCCTAAGAATACTAGATGCTTTATCCAACTCACTCAATAATTTTTTGGGTGGCTCTGCTTTGTGCAATTGTTTATGAATCTCTTCCCACTTTTTCATTAGACCAACCAATTCTTCGTGGAGTTCTGCTACTCGTTTCCCCTCTGCTGCAGTTCTGACAATCAATCCGAAATTCTTAGGTTTGATACTTTCAATCAGCGTTCTTAAACGCTTTCGTTCATCAGAGCTGGAAATTTTTTTAGAAACAGCAATGATATCAGAAAACGGAGTTAACACGACATATCTTCCCGGGATCGTAACTTCGCAACTGAGTCGAGGGCCTTTTGTAGAAATGGGTTCTTTCAGTATTTGAACCAATATTCTTTCCTTCTTACTCAAGACCTGAGTAATTTTCCCTGTCTTTACAATCTCAGGCTCGAAAGAAAAACGATCCAAAAGAGGTGTATTCTGTTTACCAGTTACAGAGTCATTAGTGTACTTTATGAGAGATCGGAGTTTTGGTCCGAGGTCTGTATAATGAAGAAAGGCATCTTTTTTATGTCCAATATCAACGAAAGCTGCGTTGAGACCAGGCATTAATTTCCTAATGCGACCGACGAAAATATCGCCTACAGTAAAATTGGTGTTTGTTTTCTGATGGTGAAGTTCCACCAGTCTTCCATTCTCTAATAACGCAATTTCTACTTCCGTAGGAGTTGAGTTAATAATGAGTTCTTTATCCAATTTTGCGTTTTTGGGCTCAGTAGGAACAGGCTTAGAATTGCGTTCTACTATTTTGCTCATATATATTAAGGTGATGGCACTATGCCAATAGAAATAGGGCGTCGAAAGCGCAGTAGTATCTAATTGAATAGAATTCTACATTTTCGCAAAAACAGCTACTGAAGATTCTTTTTTGAAAGGTTAGTATTAGATACACGAAAGCACAAAACTCAAAACTCTGTGAATTTTGTACAACCCAAGCTAATAACAATAGCAGCAAGAATTTATTCTTTGCTCCTAAACTAGTAGATAAAAAGTTCTTTAGTAAGAGATACCGGAATGCCAGTAATATTCACAAGCATTCCGGTAGTTATGAGATAGCCACTGCAAATTTATAATACAGGACATATCTTTCAAGAAAAGAAATTATTTCTTCTTCTTGTGTCTGTTCTTACGAAGTCTTTTCTTTCGTTTGTGTGTAGCGATCTTATGACGCTTACGCTTCTTTCCACATGGCATAATGTAATTCTTTAAAAAGAAGTTGAGAACTAGATTTTCTAGATTCTTTGGCTTCCATATTATAAAATAAATATTTTTATCAACCTATTTAGTTAAACATAAGGCTAATAATTCTAACATATCTTATCTAGGCGAAATTGCCTAAGATGAAGTTTCAATTATTGAGCAGAGGCATTTTCTCTGCATTTGTCGGCAGCACGATCCGCATCTTCTTTTCTACCTGCTCCGTTGTACGCTTCAGCCAAAAGACAGTACGCTTTTCTATGGTCGGAGTCCAAGGAGATGGCACGTTCTAATCTACCAATCGCTTTCTCAAACTGCCCAGTTTGGATACCCAACCGGCCTAGATTAGTCAATATCCCAACGTTGTCCGGATTCTTTTTGTTTAAATCAATCAACATCAGAATTCCTTTCATAGGATTATCCTTTGGTGGATACTCTGTGTAGGAAACAGCTAAGTTGAGTTTATGATCTATATTTTCTGGATTTAAAGAAATTGCATTTTCAAAAGCAGCGACTGCCTTCTCCATACAAAAATCTTTGACCTTTTCAGATACAGCTCTTTGCAGACATATACTATAAGTGGTACCCGCAATAGACCAAGCATTTTCATTTTCCTGTATTTCTGCTATTTGAGCAGCATAAAAACCAGCAATCTCTGGATGTTCAACTTCGAACCAAGTCCCAGATAACATTTTTAGGTTTTGAATTTTCTCCTCATCAGCAGAACTTGCTTCAATCGCTTGTTCAAAACTCTGAACACTTGCTAACTGGCCCGGCGAAAGTTGAGATTTTGCTTCTTTTAGCAAAACCCTTATATCAGTACTAGCGGCATTTAATGCACGCTTTTGTTCAATTTCTTGATGATTCTTTGGTTTGGTACTAAAACCGAAATATAAAATAGAAAATAAAACAACAGCAGATAATACAACAATGGTTTGTAATCTACTCATAATTATGATCGATCTACATCTTTACTTCCGTCAGTATCACTGGGGAGTGAATGTACATTTTCTTTAACCTGTTCAACAAAAACTTTTGCAGGTTTGAAAGAAGGAATGTAGTGCTCAGGGATCTCAATGGCAATATTTTGCTTGATATGCCGTCCGACCTTTTTCGCACGTTTTTTTATTACAAAGCTGCCGAAGCCTCTGATGTATACATTTTCGCCGGAAGACAGCGCCGTTTTAACTTCCTTAAAGAAAGTTTCTAAAGTAACTAAAACGTCAACTTTAGGAACACCTGTTTTTTCCGAAATGGCAGTTACTAAGTCAGCTTTTCTCATCGCTTGTCTTTGGTTTATAATTAGTTATGAAATAAAAGCTGCTCATTTAGAGCGCTGCAAATTTCGGTTATTTATTCCTTAATTGAAAATATAAACTCATTTATTTTAACTTTTCTCTTCTTTTATATTCAATTTGTTATACCTAAAGTATTTTTATCATATGTTTAGGCTTCTCACAATTAAATTTCGTGAACAGACTTCGATCCATATAGTTTTGTCTGTAAATCTTCAACAATAATTCAAAAACACGGAATATGTCAAAGAAGCTTGTTTTTTATAGTTCGTAAGCTATATTTGCGAACGCTTTAAACTACAATTCTCAGCAAACTAATTTCCATCACTGTATACAGGCTATTCTAACCAATTCAGTAAGGTCAGTTATCTTGTACTAATTTACTTCTATGCTATTATCAATGACCGGCTACGGTCGGGCAATCAATACTTTCCAAGATAAAACCATAACGGTGGAAGTCCGTTCGCTGAACAGCAAGTTTACCGATCTGCGTGTCAAAAGTCCTCAAAACTATCGCGATAAAGAACACACGATCAGAAAGATCGTAACGGCCCAAACCCAAAGAGGTAAGATTGATATCACAATAGATGTAAAATCAAGCGCTGGTGATGGAGAGTTTGCACTCAACAAGTCTCTTTTCAGAAAATACCACCAAGAGCTGACTGGCCTTACACAATCCCTAGGCATCCAAAAAGGAGATATCATTCAGTCCATCTTGCGTTTACCAAATGTGGTTGCACCAGATGAAGCTACCGTAGATGATGAAGAGTGGACTGCCGTTGAGAAAACAATTCAAGACGCTATTAATACTTTTACGGCTTTCCGTAAGGAAGAAGGTATGGCAATGGAAAGGGATTGTACAAATCGTATCAATCACATCATTGCTTTACTAGATACCTTAGCCCCTCACGAAAAAGAACGTATCGAAAAACTAAAGGCAAAGATAAACCGACACATGGAAGAATATGTTGGTAAAGATAATATCGACGCGAATCGATTTGAACAGGAGATTTTATACTACCTGGAAAAGATGGATGTAACAGAAGAGAAGGTTCGTTTGGCGCAGCACTGTAAATATTTTCTTGAGGAGCTTGACTCTGAGAAAACGCTTAAAGGCAAGAAGCTAAGCTTTATCAGCCAGGAGATGGGTCGAGAGATCAACACCTTGGGCTCTAAAGCTAACTCTTCTGCCATACAACACATTGTTGTTGTTATGAAAGATGAACTAGAAAAAATTAAAGAACAGGTATTAAATACTATTTAGCAAAACCCAAAAAACGGCAAACGACTATCCATTGAATGAGTAAATTAATTGTCATAACAGCACCATCAGGAGCAGGAAAAACAACCATTGTTCGACACTTGCTTAACAAATACAATGAATTGGATTTCTCGATCTCTGCAACTAATCGAGACATGCGTAAGCATGAAAGAGATGGTGTAGATTATTACTTTCTGTCTACAAAAGAGTTTAAGAAACGAGTCCAGGAAGAGGATTTTTTGGAATGGGAAGAAGTCTATGATAATCAGTTCTACGGCACACTGAAAAGTGAAATAGACCGTATTTGGGCAAAAGGAAAACACATCATTTTTGATATAGAAGTCAAAGGGGCTACTAATATCAAAAAAATGTATCCCGAAGCAATGGTCGTTTTTATCAGACCTCCTTCTTTGCAGGTTTTGATAGATAGACTGAAAAAACGCAAAACAGAAACGGAAGCCAGCCTGAAAAAAAGAATCGCAAGAGTGAAAGAGGAGCTGACCTATGAAAACAAATTCGACCGTGTATTGGTTAATGATGTATTAGAAGTAACTTTGAAAGAGGCAGAACTGATGATTGAAAGTTTTACTGGCATTAAAGATCCTGACGAAGAAGAATGAATACCTTAACAACAAACGGCATATCCATAAGTGTAGAAACCTTCTACCAACACGTACAATCTGATGCACGCAACCACAAGTATGTCTATGCTTATCGGGTTACCATAAAAAATAAAAGTAGCTATACCGTTCAACTGTTGCGCCGGCATTGGTTCATCTGCAACTCTGTAGGTGGAAAAAAAGAAGTAGAAGGAGAAGGCGTTATTGGTAAACAACCTACCCTGAACCCAGGCGAGTCACATCAGTACGTTTCCTGGTGTCCATTGAGAAGCGACATCGGAAAAATGTATGGCACCTTCCTTATGGTGACTAGACCAGAGAATAAGGAATTCTTTGTGCGAATTCCTGAATTCAAACTCGTGGCTCCACATCGACTGAACTAAAACAGTTCTTCCGCCATCGTTTTCAAAACAAACTTTAAACACGACATTCCCAGAAATGAGTAAATTTTTTCCACTTACAGTAAAGGCTATTACTACTGAAATATCAGAGGCCGCTTCTATCACTTTTGCTATTCCAGAGAGCCTTAAGGATTCTTTCAAATATAAGCCAGGTCAATATCTAACATTGCTCTTACAAATCAACGGACAAGAAGTTCGTCGATCTTATTCAATGTCCAGTGCGCCTTTTGAAGAGGAACTGAAAGTGACAGTGAAACGAGTGAAGGGTGGCTTGGTTTCCAATCATTTACTAGATCAAATAAAGCCTGGCGAAACCATCAACGTACTGCCTCCCCAGGGAAGATTCACGGCAAAAGTAGCTGCCGAAAATCGAAAAACTTATTATTTTTTTGGGGCAGGAAGTGGTATTACACCACTCATGTCCTTAGTCAAAACGATACTAGAGAAAGAGCCCCAGAGCTCTGTCTTTCTCCTTTACGGAAATCGGTCTGAGCAATCCATTATATTCAAAGATCAATTGGCTCAACTCGAAAGGCAATATGCTGGTCAGCTCGTCGTAGAACATACGCTCAGCCAACCTAAGAAAGAAAAAAGTAGTGGTCTTTCCAGTTTCTTTTCTAAGTCAAAATCAAACTGGAGAGGAAAGATTGGTAGAATTAATCATAAACAAATTGCTGAATTCTTAGAAGAGAATCCAAAGAGATACGAAGACACCTCCTACTACATCTGTGGTCCTGGAGATATGATTGATACCGCAGAAGCTGCTTTATTGGGCCAAGGCATTTCACAAAAAGCAATTTTCACAGAACGCTTTTTAACCGCTACAGAGAGCGTGGCTAGCAAAGCCAACTCGGCCCCAAAAGGAGACGGTGCTAGCGTTTTGATTCACTTAGATGGTGAAGCAATTCAACTGAATATTACTGATGGAAAGACGGTTCTAGAAGCCCTTATTGATGAAAAGCACGAGCCACCTTATTCCTGCCGCTCTGGTAGCTGTGCCGCTTGTATGGGAAAAGTATTAAAAGGAAAAGTGGAAATGGAAGCCTGCTTTGCCTTGGATGATGATGAGATAGCAGAAGGTTATGTTTTGACTTGTCAGTCTCACCCAAAAACAGATGAAGTAGAAATTACTTTTGACGAATAGTTTCTGAATCCCAATCAGACAAGACCGTCCAGGCTTCTGGTTTTTCTGCGAAAAGTGCTTTGGTTTTTGGCCATACTTTTCCGAAGAGTTCGGAATACCTATAATTGTTTAGCGCCTCTTCGTTTTCCCAAAAGGAATAGGTAAAAAAAACATTTCCGTCTTTCTTTTCTCGCAATAGTTCCAATCGCAAACAACCTTTGAAACCAGCAATTTGATTTTTACTATCTTCAAAAATCTGTAGAAAGTCTTCTGTTTTATCTTTCTGGAAAGTCAATTTTACAATTCGCTTTATCATTGGATGGAGTTAGTCTTCTTTAAAATTTACTTGTATCGGATCTTCCAGTTTCAAGCCGTGGAGACTTGCTGCCTTTCCTTGATTGATGGCAATTTCGAGACAGCCAGCAGAGTTGAAAAAACACATCATTTCACCAACCGCTACTTCTGAATATCTTTTATACAACTTGGTGATTGGATTGTGAGCTTTGAAGTAAAGCGCAAAAGGCCTGCCCGCTCCCACCCGCTCGAAAGTAGCACGTGTAATGTTTGTTACAACATTTTCATAATTATCAATATAGATAACTGCCGCTCTGATCTCAGAACTATTTATAACAGGTTGGAAGGTAATTCGTTCTTCGATAGATTCAATTGGAATACCTATTTCATTCAGTGGTTTTCCACTGGTTAGGTGAACAACTGCTTCTGCAAAAGTGTCCTTAATAGGGAAAGAACCTTTGTCATCATAATCTAATTCATAAACATCTTTTGTGATCTTTTCATCAAACATCAAAGAGAACACACCATTGTCCGGTCCTATGAAATAATGCCCTTCATAACGGATCGCCAGGAAGCAGGGTTTCTTCTGGTTGTAATTACTGATACTTATGATGTGAATCGTTCCTTCTGGAAATTCGGAAAAACAATTTTTCAAAATGAAAGCTCCTTGAACGATATCATATACATCTACGTTATGACTGATGTCCACTAAATGGAGACTGGCGTCTTTGCTCAGCAGCGCGGCTTTTACAAGGCCAACATAGTAATCCTTAAGGCCGAAATCAGAGGTTAGCGTTATGATGGACATATAAGATTAAAGTTTTTTAGATCTTTGACACATTCTGTGATCTTTGATGAATCGAAGACAAAATGACTAAAAAGAGTATTGCTTTTGATTTATCAAAGATTAGAAACACAGAATATGTCAAAGAAGCAATTTTTTATTGTCTATTGTTTTCAAACTTATTAGTCTGTATTTTAGCGCAAAACTAATCAATTAATATTTGAATATTTTGAAACTCCTGTTTTCGAGATTCTAATAATTATACCTTAATCACATAAACTCTAATATTGAGCGAAATAATCCTAACCATTGACGGAATTGATCCATTAGAATTGTATGGTCAAAACAACTCCAAACTCAATTTACTACGGAAGGCATTCCCCGATCTAACAATAACCTCACGTGGTAACAATGTGAAAATTAGCGGCGATAAAAAAGACGCCCAAAAAGCAAAGAGTAAGTTTGAGCTCATGGTTCGCATGTTAAATGAAAAACATGAACTAACCACTCAAGCTGTAGAAGACATACTCGCTGGCAATAATCCTTTCGATACAAAACTCAGCAACGGAAATAACAATTCAACCATCGTTCACGGCAGAAATGGTCGTCCAATAAAAGCCAAAACCCGCAATCAGAAAAAACTGGTAGAAACCAGCGAAGCCTGTGATATCGTTTTTGCAATGGGACCTGCCGGTACCGGTAAGACCTATGTAGCTGTAGCGATGGCCGTTCGTGCTTTAAAAAATAAACTAGTCAAAAAAATCATCCTTACCAGACCCGCCGTAGAGGCTGGTGAAAATCTAGGATTCCTTCCTGGAGATTTAAAAGACAAAGTTGATCCATATCTGCGCCCGCTTTACGACGCTCTTGATGATATGCTTCCGCTAGATAAACTTAACTACTTCATGACCAACCGAATCATAGAAGTAGCTCCACTGGCCTTTATGCGTGGTCGTACTTTGGACAATGCTTTTATCATTTTGGATGAAGCTCAGAATGCATCAAGTACTCAAATTAAAATGTTTCTGACTCGTATTGGCCCTTCTGCCAAATGTGTTATCACTGGTGATTTGAGTCAGATTGACTTACCAAAAAATTATCTTTCTGGCCTTCGTCAATCAATTAATATTCTGCGCGATGTGAGCGGTATTGGAATCGTAGAACTTACTGCTGATGATGTAGTCCGTCATCGTCTGGTAAAAGAAATAATCAAGGCTTACGATAAAGATGCAGCCTTCCGGCAAAAGCAGAGAGACCAAGAGAATGGTAGATCGGGAGGACGTAGTCAGCAAGAAGGTGATCGGGGGAGGGATTAATTTCTTTTTCTATTTTGAAATAATAGCTCACAGGATCTATGCATTAAGAGTAATTCGCTATTACAAAGTTTAAGTATTAGGAATACAAGTTCAGATCCTTCGACTCTAATTAAAAACTCATGACCGCAAATGTCACCTACACCGGAAGTCTTCGGACGGAAGCAACTCACCTTCGATCTGGAAATAAAATTATCACTGATGCGCCTGTTGATAATCAAGGAAAGGGCGAAGCCTTCTCCCCTACGGATTTGATGGCTACTTCTCTCGCAAGTTGCGTTCTAACTATCATGGGAATAGCTGCGCGTAATCATGGGATCAACATGGTTGGAACGACTGCTTCAGTAAATAAAATTATGGCCCGTGATCCTCGTCGTATTGCCAGACTAGAGATTAATATTGCCATGCCGACGGAAATAGACTACAGTAAAAAACAGCAAAAAATCTTAGAAGCCGCAGCCCATGGTTGTCCAGTTGGTTTAAGCATACATCCTGAACTAGAAGAAGTTATTGTTTTTAAGTGGTAAAAAATTCCTTTCTCTTTTACTTCAAAAAACAGATTACAGCACCTCTTCTCCTTTTCGATTTCTCTTATCAATCTATTTCCAATATGCTATTAAAACTTTCCAAAGCAGATAAAAATTTATTTGGAACCATCAAATTGAATGGCTCTAAGAGCATTAATAATCGCGCTTTAATTCTACGAGCGCTTTGTCAGAAAGATTGTAACTTAGAAAACCTATCCAACGCAGAAGATAGTCAGCAACTTTTGAAGTTATTAAATAGCACGGACGATTTACTGGACGCACAGGCGGGAGGAACTACCTTTCGTTTTCTTACCGCATACCTATCTATGCAACCTGGTTCTAAAATTCTAACAGGAAGTACACGTATGAAGCAAAGGCCCATTGGGCCGCTAGTGGAAGCTTTGCAAACGATCGGTGCTTCTATAGAACATCTGGAAAAAGAAGGTTATCCACCCATCAAAATTGGTGAACCTAAGATTGGATCAACTAACGAACTTAGCATCCCTGCCGATATCAGTAGCCAGTTTATATCTGCACTATTAATGATTGCACCAACGCTGCCGCGAGGGCTTGTACTTAGATTGGAAGGGACTATTGTTTCACCTTCTTATATCAAAATGACTTTAAAGTTGATGGAACACTTCGGAATTAGAAGTAGCTGGGAAAGAAAAGTCATCCGTATTCTACCACAAAAATATATAGCAACTGATCTATATGTCGAAGCAGACTGGTCAGCAGCATCCTACTATTATGGCCTAGCCGCTTTTGCGGAAAATGTAGACCTGACCTTAGAAGGATTACTATCCAAAAGTGTACAAGGGGATTCTGTCCTTTCGGAAATCATGGAACAGTTTGGTATAGAAACCACATTTGGAAAACACAGTATCCGATTGACAAAAGAAAAAGATTTTAAATTGCCAACTAAGTTTGAATATGATTTTATTGACTGTCCCGACATTGCACAAACGCTTGCAGTTGTTTGCGCGGGTTTAGGCGTTCCAGCAAAATTAACTGGGCTACAAACCTTGCGCATAAAAGAAACAGATCGAATTGCTGCGCTAAAAAAAGAGTTGGCAAAAGTACAAGTTGATTTCCCAACAGAAGAAGAAGATCATTTTTCTCTCTCCGGAAAAGCATTGTTAGAAAGTTCTATTTTTGACACTTACGAAGATCATCGAATGGCAATGTCTTTAGCGATGCTGGGCATGTTTGGACCACTGAGTGTGCGGGAGCCGCAGGTGGTAGGGAAAAGTTATCCAGCTTTTTGGAAGGATCTAGAGCTGGTTGGCTTCAAGGTTTCTAAAATTTAAAAAAGCTTTAGAAACCTTGAAGCTGATATAGAATAGTTTTTAGAGACTAGAGATTCTAATAATTTTCTGAGTAGAAAGTTTTATACCCTTCTAGAGATTTTTCCTTTAGTACCAATCGATAATTGAATTGAGTAATTGGATACATCTCAAAAGTATTCTCCTCCAAGAAATCTTCTCCATTCTTAGAAACACCATCCATGTAATTCATTGCCTCTCCTTTGTTTTTAAAACGGCGGATAACTAGAACAGGAATTCCTCCATCATTAGCAGAGCCAAGCATTACATTAGAAATTCGAAGTTTATCCAGCTTGTGGTATTTTCTATTAAAATCAGAGACTTTATTTTTGGAGGTCGATAGTTTTACATCTTCACCAGTCAATGCTACAATGAAGTAATGTAGTTTTTCATCTTCCGCTTTGAACTTAGATTTTCCTTTTTTATCTTTCTTTTTAGCAGTGCTGGATTTTCCACCAGACTCCAATAAACGAAGGATCTCTTTAGCTCTTGTCTCTTCTGGTGTGTCAGGATGTTTTGCTACGACCTGTTTCAAACCCTTGATATAAGCATCTTTTCCTTTCAGGTTACCCAAACTCATTGCGCTAAGCAAACTAAATTTCGGTTGATAAGCATTCTTAGCTCCAAACATATTAATGGCTTGACCGATTCGATCCTGTACATCTTGATATTTACCTTGCTGAAAATTGAAGAACGTTTCATTGTAATAATTAGTCAGTTTTCGCTCTTCGTCATTCAACTCATTCAAATAATTTGGATCAACCAATACTCTGGCAAAAGTTCCAGTCTTGTATTTATCCATCAACTTATCGTAAGCTTGTTTCGCTTTTGCAGTATTCCCTAATTCTGTATAAGCTAGATGCAAATTATAAAGTGCCTCTTCTTCATGTTGCGTTTCTGGAAATTCTGACAATAATCTTTCTAAACTTTCTACTGCTTTTTCATTATTCTCCAAACGATCACGATATAGAATTCCTAAGGCTAAGAGTGCTTTCTGTGTTTCCAGGTTTATACTTTCTATATCTTCAGGAGTAGAAGGCACATCTTCCAATATTCTATCTATATCTTCGTCTGTCAACTTGAAACTGATGGCCTCTTCAGCTACATCCACTTCTTCTTCTTCAGAGGAGTTTCCAGAAGCACGTCTCCAGTTATCTTCTAATGGTCGATTGCCCCATTTTCGCTCAAAATCTCTGTTAGCTTTTTTACGAGTACGTTCATCAGCATAAAGTGGGAAAGAACTTTTCGCGTTGTTTGTTCGTCCGTTGATTCTAGGAGGACCTTGAGCTTTGGTAGTACTAGCTGGCTGAACACCTGCGAGTAATGCTTTACGTCTTGCCTCTTCTTCTTCCTTTTTAATTTTACCTGCTAGTTCCTTCTTTTGCTCATCTGTCATTCTACTTACCATTAGCAAGCTGTCATTGAGTGTAATGATTTCAATGTTCTTAGCAATATCAGTAAGGTTATTGTTGAAATTACTAACCCTTGCATAACGCTCATCTGTTTGCGGCATTATCTGCGCGGTACTGTCATAGTAATTTTTAGCATTTACAAAATCGTCCCTACCAAAAAAGAACTCAGCCAATTGAAGATAAGATTCTGTTTTTTGAGCAACATTACCAGTATTGTAATAAATAGAGCTTTGCAGATAAGCAATTGCGTCATCTTCATTCTTTTCGAGGATGGCGATGTCGGCCATAGCATAGTAGATCTGATCTTTATAATCTACATTTTTAATGTCTTTCAACATCTTCTTAAAAACCTTCTGAGTTTCTACACCATTTGTTTTTCCCGAGCGGTAGCCATTTTTTGCCAAGTTTAGGCGAGAGCTAAATTCCATTTCATAGCTAGGGCTTCGTTTCATAGCTGTTTCAAAAGCAGCGTAAGCCTTAGCATCATTACCAAGAGACTGATGGATTTGACCTAGTATATAAGCGTAGCGCCCCCTTTCTTTTTTATTGCTGTTTTCCACGGCCTTTTCCAAAGGAGCGATGGCTTTCTCATACTTCTTTTGCGTCATGTACAAGTGCGCTCTTACCGGAGATACATCATTTCGAACATCTTTAAAAGTTCCCGCGTTGTATTCTAGCTCATTTAGCAAAAGCTCTGCATCGCTATAAGCTCCTCTTTCGATATACGTTCGCGCCAGCCATAGGAGTCCCTCCTGATGGCAAGGTCGGTGCTTAAGGATATAGCTATCTGGTGAGTCTCCAGATGAAACAGTCGGTTCTGATTTGACAGGCTTGTCTTCCTTTTTTGTAATTTTTTTATCGTCTTTCTTGTCTGACTTCTTTGTTTTGGAAGACTTCTTCTTAGATTTTTTCTTCTTCTTTTTTTTCTTTTTCTTCTTCTTACGTTTTTTCTTTTTGCGCTTCTTCTTTTTTTTCTTTTTCTTCTTCGTAGCTCGCTTTTTCTTCTTGCCTTTCTTTTTACGTTTTTTGATTTCCTTTTCCTTCGCAGCCATTGCCTCGGGACTATATTCTTTAGACATGTACAAGAGAGTCTCCTCCGATGATTCGTAATCGTGCTTCAAGTACTGGGCTTTCCCTGCAAGGAGATAAATATCGTCTTTCCAATGTGTAGCTGGATGGAGTGTTTTAGCAACTGTTACTTTTTTGATGGCATCATCCAAAGCAGGTGCAACGGATTGCGGATTCTCAGAAGCAACGTATTTAAAAACAGGAAGAAATTGATTGTAGTTGTCAATATGATCTTCATTCAGTTTTACAATACTTTCTTCAAGCAGTACGTTTGCGTTGAAAAAATAGTTGAATTCTGTAGTCGTATCCTGATAGAATTTTTTCAGACCAGTTGCCTCTTCTCTGCTCTTTTGAGTAGAACAGGCAGAAATTAGAAAGACCATTACCAGAGAAATCCAGAGTTTATAAGGTCGGATTCTATGGGACAGGGAAAAATGTGTAAATTCGCGCATTATTCAGAGGTAGATTTAGTGTACCGCAACTGCGATAACTTGAGGGGGCAATTCCCCTAATTTTATACTTTCAAGCTGCAAATATTGTTTCAAAAAAATTGGCTCATCAGATAAAGAGCAGATGGGAGTTAAATATAAATTTGGATTCTTTTCTCTCAAAAGCCTTTTTAATGATACCCTTTCGCCGGCTTCGTGGTATTAACCATAAAGGCGGCAAAGTAATTTTAATTTCCACAATTTTAAGACATCATAACCATGGAAAAAAAGGAGGAGAACAAATGGTTGGAAAACTTACGGCAAAATTACCGTCTAACCGTAATGAACAGTGAGACGTTTGAAGAGGTTGGTGCCTACCAATTATCGGCACTCAATCTCTATATCATGCTTAGCGCAATCATAGTAGCAGTTTCTATTTTTGTAGTCACAGTTATAGCAATTACGCCACTAAAAACCTACTTGCCAGGATATGGAGATACCAGCCATCGAGCAGAAGCTGTTCGGTTGAATCAAGAAGTTTTGGATTTTGAAAAGAAGTTAAATACTCATGCCGAAGTAACCGAAAACTTCCGCCGTATGCTTGTAGGAGATGTTGTAGAAGATACGACCAATCAAAGTCAGGACATTGAAGAAATTCCAGATAGCTTATTAAACGTAGATAGAATTGAAGAAGATGAGTTGTTACGTAAAGAGGTAGAATACGAGGAAATGATGGAAAACCGGAAACTTCTAGGCAAAACAGCCAACTATATACCAAAGGACATACCTCTTGAACAAATCTACTTCATTCCTCCTGCAAAAGGATTGATTAGCGAAGGATATGCTATTGATAAAAAGCACTATGGCATCGACATCCTCGCTCCAAAGGAAACACCTATTCTCGCTGCTCTCGATGGCTATGTATTTACAGCCGACTGGACTTTAGAAACAGGTAATACCATTGGTATTCAACATAGCAACAACATAATCACCTTTTACAAGCACAACTCTGCGCTATTAAAAAAGGTAGGCGATCATGTCAAATCCGGCGAAGCAGTAGCGATCATAGGAAATACAGGAACACTTTCGGACGGACCTCACCTTCATTTCGAGCTTTGGCATAATGGTCATCATGTCGACCCTGAAGATTATATTCATTTTGAATAAAACAGGTGCTATTAAGCACATCTCACATTTACAATATGAATATTTAATAATTTTTTAATCTATTCTCTGCGAACAGGGGTAGCCATTTACGTTCAATTATACTACCTTTGCAGCTTGCATTTAATTTCTCAGCATAGTTAACACAAGGTATTCCTTCACAGGTTTGCCCATAGAGCCTTATGATTTCATTTATTTGAATAATAAAATACTTATATAATATGCAGTTGAAACAGACCTACGACGAAAAAGGAGAAGCGCTAAGTCCAGTACTTCCGGAAGATATAAAGAACTACTTAATTGACATTGACGGTACCGTTTGTGATGACGTTCCTAATGAGGAACCGGAGAGAATGGCCACTGTTCTACCTTATCCTGATGCTCTAAAGATTTTGAACAAATGGCATGAGGAAGGCCACATCATCACCTTCTTTACATCAAGAACGGAAGAACACAGACAGATTACAGAAGACTGGCTCAATAAGCATGAATTCCAGTACCACTACCTTTTAATGAATAAGCCTCGTGGTGGAAATTATCATTGGATTGATAATCATATCGTAAAGGCCACTCGATTTAAAGGAAAGTTCACTGACCTCATCGTGAAAACTAAAAAGATAGAAGTTTTTAAAAGATAATTTTTCTCCTTGGAGAATTATAAAAGCGGTATTGGCTCTTTCGAGTTGATACCGCTTTTTGTTTTTAGTCCTACAAAAAAGAACCCTAACGACAATTTTGAAATTACAGCGCGAGCTTTTTCTATTTTTTATTTTCAAATAGATCTTCTAACGCAGGCACTAAATCAGAATGGAGGTATTTAAAGCCATGTTCTATAGTTCGTTCTGGGACAACACGTGTACTGTTTGTTAGCATTGTAACTCTTTCTCCCATTGCTATCTTTAAGGCAAATTCTGGGACACCTGTCACTAAGGCGAAACTGTCTCTCGCTTCTTTTATAGCAAAGGCCATTTCTCTACCAGTTGCTGATTCCGGAGCCACTCCGTTGAAAATTCCTTGCATCATCTTGTCTTCTACCGCTTTTATGAAAATACGACAAATATCATCTATGTGAATCCAAGGCATATAAGCCGTACCATCTCCAAAGTAATTACCCATTCCAAATTTAAAGGGCAGTAACATTTTCTCTAGTGCACCTCCTTTAGTGGATAGGACAACACCTGTCCGCACAATAACCAACCGTTCACAAACCGGAGCTGCTGTCTTAGCAGATCCCTCCCAAAGGATACAACTCTCTGATAGAAATCCATCGTTACCTGGGGCAGCAGCTTCTGGAAGCTTCTCCGATCCTCGATCTCCATAATAGCCAATGGCAGAAGAAGAAATGAAAGCTTCTACTTGTTGATTTTTCTTTTTTAGTATCTCAACCAAAAGTTCATTTCCTTTTACACGACTGTCTATGATGAGTTGTTTTCTTTTTGCAGTCCAGGCTTTATCAGCGATGCCAGCTCCAGCTAAATTGATGATACCGTCAACTCCCTCTAATGCCCCTTCATCTATTTCGGAAGTAGCCAAATCCCATTTAAACGCTGTATACTTTTTAATTTTTTCGGGAGAACGACTAAGCAACCTAACAGTGTGCTTACGTTCAGTGAGCATTTCCGAAAGTCGTTGTCCGATCAGACCGGTTCCTCCTCCAATGAGAATGATTGCCATGTGTTTATTCTTTTTATGATTAGTAAAATGTAAACAGACGAATAGCTTTTAAGTTGAAGAACTAATCTGTTTTTGAAGTTAATCCAGATGGTTATTTCGAAAAAACATTTTTCATCAATAAAATAATTAAAAAAATAACCGCCTTCAATCAACTGAATATCAATAATATAAATATTACTAAATTAAAAATTTAAATTAAATCCATTTTCTTTTATGGAATTCATCCCCTTTCTGCAACCTATTAGTGTAAACCTTTTATTTCTAATCAATTAAAAAAACAGACAACATGAAAAAGCAATCCTTGTACACAGAAAGCGTAATCTCTAAATCTCGTAGCTTTTACTTTGATATCAAAGAAGCAGAAAATGGTTCCAACTACTTAGTCATAAGTGAAGTAAAAAAGAAAGCGGATGGAACTACGGAAAGAAGACAAATTTTTGTTTTTGAAAATGAAATTGCACAAGTCGCTTCTAAAATTACTAGCAGCCTTGTCAACTTCACCCGAAAGGATACCACTAAGGAAGCCATTATCGCTAGAGCAAAGAAGAAGTTCCCAAATGCTTACGAACCTTGGTCAAAAAAAGAAGATGCTGAGTTGGCTTTGCTACACAAACAAGGAAACAACAAAGCGGCAATTTCTGAAGTACTCAAACGCCAACCAGGGGCTGTAGCCATCCGTTTAGAAAAACTAAAATTAGTAACAAAACAGGCAGCTTAATCAACCAATTTATAAAGCTAAAAAAAGCAAAATCACTTAATGTCCCGCCGATCTTTGCCTAAGAAAAACGGAACAGTTAGTCCCTACCTAATTTGTGATTTTACTTTCCCGAAAGGTGGTGTATTCTTCCTTTCGGGTTTATAAATACTAAGCTTCTCAGCTTCCAACATTTAGCTCAATTCTAATTTTTATTTTAGACATGAGCGTGAAATTGCGTTCCAAGCGCATTTTTAATTTTACTTTCTATTTTAATTATAACCGACATGGTAACCAAAAGTAAATACATTCAGTCCGCCAGTGGCATAAAATCGTGGGCAGAAGAAGACCGCCCCAGAGAAAAATTACTACTCAAAGGAAGAGACGCTCTTTCCAATGCAGAACTGCTAGCCATTCTTATTGGCTCTGGTTCTAGAGAAGAAACTGCGCTAGGTCTTGGTCAGCGAATTTTACAATCTGTAGAAAATGACTTACAGCAATTGGGACGTCGGAACATCAAAGACTTGATGGAATTCAAAGGTATCGGTGAGGCGAAAGCTATCAATATTGCAGCGGCGATGGAACTGGGGAGACGTCGACAACTGACAGCAATCAAAGAACGACCAACCATCAGAAGCAGTAAAGATGCTTATAATGTAATCGCACACACCATTGTAGATTTACCACATGAAGAGTTCTGGGTTCTATTACTAAATCGAGCAAATCAGGTTATTGCTAAAGAACAAATCAGTAAAGGTGGCGTTGCAGGAACCGTCGTCGATGGAAAAATTATTTTCAAAGTTGCTATTCAAGAACTTGCCAGTTCCATCATACTTTGCCATAATCATCCTTCTGGAAACCTAAAACCAAGTCAAGCCGATATCGACATAACAAAGAAATTACGTAAAGCTGGAACCGCTCTTGACATTAGCGTTTTGGATCACCTGATCGTTTCCGACAAAGGCTATTATAGTTTTGCAGATGAAGGTGCATTTTAGGAACCTGTCTAAATTTTTCTATCTAGGCAAGGGCAATTTTTCTAAGCTAATCCACTAAGGCTAAATTATTATCTTTGCGGCTCACAAATAGGTTGGAAAGAACTTAGAATTATTTTCTAAACCAGAAGACCTTTTACTTGTTAAAAGTAGTCATGAGCGCAGAGCAAAAGAAAAAGCTGGATATCGCATTGTTGGGTCGGTTGCTAAGTTGGGCAAAACCTTATCGGAGTATCTTCATTTTGGCTGCTGTATTAGCAGTCGTTTTAGCTCCTCTAGCTATCGTTCGTCCCTATTTGATAAATGTAATGATCGATGAATATGTCTTTGAATTCGACATTGCTGGAATGAATCGAATACTGGTACTTATTATCGGTGCGCTGCTGTTAGAAGTCTCTCTCCGCTATGTTTTTATTTATTCTACCAATTGGTTAGGGCAATCTGTTATTCGTGACCTGCGAACCACCGTCTTTAAGCACATCATCAACCTGCGGCTAAAGTATTTTGACAATACGCCCATTGGAACTTCTACGACCCGAACTATTAATGATATCGAAACCATCAATACTGTTTTTACCCAAGGTGTGATTACGATTGTAGCCGATGTGCTGATGGTAGTTGCGGTGGTTATTATCATGTTAGTCACGAGTTGGCAACTAACGCTCGTTTGTCTTTCAGTGCTTCCTTTGTTAATTATTGCAACTTATATATTTAAAGAAAAAGTGAAGGTTGCTTTCCAAACAGTGCGTAATCAGGTTTCGGTAATGAATGCTTTTTTACAGGAGCGAATTAGTGGGATGCAGGTCGTCCAAATATTCAATGCAGAAGAACAAGAGATGACCCGCTTCAAGGAAATCAATCGAAAGTATACTCAGGCTAATTTGAATTCGATTTTATACTATGCAGTATTCTTTCCAGTGGTAGAAATTATCTCAGCAATGGCGCTTGGGCTCATGGTTTGGTTCGGAGCAAGGGAAGCAATGACAGGGGCGGGAGTCACAGCTGGGGCATTGGTAGCTTTCCCAATTTATTTATCAATGATGTTCCGTCCGATTAGAATGTTGGCTGATAAATTTAACACACTGCAAATGGGGCTTGTAGCCTCTGAACGGGTGTTCAATGTGCTAGATGACAAAAGTTGGATTGAGAATAAAGGAACTATAGAAGCTAAAAAATTAAAAGGGAAAATTCATTTTGAGAAAGTAAACTTTGCTTATAACCTGCCAGATTACATTCTCAAAAACATCAGCTTTGACATTAACCCAGGAGAGACACTTGCCATAGTTGGAAGTACTGGTTCTGGTAAAACAACAATCATAAATATTCTCAACCGGTTCTACGAAATACAATCTGGAACCATTAGTATTGATGATCTTGACATAAAAAAATACGAACTGGCCAGTTTGCGAAAGAGAATCGCAGTTGTGTTGCAAGATGTCTTTCTATTTTCAGGTTCTGTTTATGAGAATATAAATCTGCGCGATAAGAGCATCACTAGAGAACAAGTCGTTGAAGCTGCAAAAATGATTGGCGCACATCGATTTATCGAAAAACTGCCAGGTGGATATGACTACGAAGTCATGGAGCGAGGAGCGACACTATCCTTAGGGCAAAGACAACTCATTTCTTTTGTACGCGCGCTGGTATTCGATCCTGATATTTTAATATTAGATGAGGCTACGTCTTCTATAGACCCAGAAACAGAAGCTGTCATTCAGTACGCTATTGAAAAACTGATTGATAAAAGAACATCGATCATCATTGCTCACCGCTTATCCACTATTCGTCATGCAGATAACATAATGGTTATGAATCAAGGACAAATTATGGAATTCGGGCCGCATGAAGAGTTACTACAGGTAGAAAATGGCCATTACAGAGATTTGTATGAAATGCAATTTTCAGTAGTCGAAGAATGAGATTAACTCTTAGCTTTAGCTATTAATTTGCTTCGACTGCATTTATGATGACCATTAGAAAAGAATCCGTTTATAGGAAAAACAAGGTGGTTCGACGAAAAGAAAGAAGGGGAAACAACAAAAGCGCAGATATTTGGTTCTGTAAGAAATAACGTGTAAAATAAGCAGCCCCATCTTAATTCGCATTTCCAGTGAGCGTAAAACGGGGCTGCTTGCTTATATTAGCGTTGAGTCATTAAACCAATCCTAATACGACTGCCAAAGCTCATTCGCTGCCTTTTCAGCGATTTTTTTTTAGCTAAACGCTAGTTTTCCTTCTCTGTTACGAAATACATATCCATTTCTCCTTTGTTCTTAGCCCTTAGTTTGCCTCTGTACTCACAGACAAAATGCTCATTTACAAGAACATAGGTACTTGCTGAGATATTTACTTGTCCAGCCTCTCCTGCTGCTTCCATTCGTGCTGCTACATTTACGGTATCTCCCCAAATATCATAAGCAAATTTTTTGCTGCCTACTACCCCAGCGATTGCAGCGCCACTATGAATACCGATACGCATGTCTAATGTGATCTGCCCCTTTTCTGCTCTTCGTTCATTTATCTGTTGCATCTCTTTTTGCATCATAATAGCAGCGCTGACTAAATCCACTGCATGAGTTTCAGAGGGGCTCGGCAAACCTGCAGCGCACATATACGCGTCTCCAATTGTTTTGATTTTTTCCACGCCAAATTGCTCCGTTATTTTATCAAAAGCATGATAACATTGGTCCAGTAATCCAACCAATTCATCAGCGGTCATTTTTTCTGTTGCCTGAGTGAAGGATTTAAAGTCTGTGAATAGTACAGAAACAGAGTCATAGCTCTTAGCTGTTGTTTTCCCCTTAGTCTTCAATTCTACGGCAGTAGCTTCTGGTAAAATATTCAGAAGAAGTTCTTCGGATTTCTGGCGTTCAGATTCGATAATTTCGTTTTTCTCTTCTAGCCTCTTATTAGTCTTTGTCTTTATTCGGCTTTGGTTGAACAATAACAGCGCTAGTAAAAACAAGGCCAGTCCACCTCCAATCAACGCTCTTTGTCGGAGCGCCGCACGTTCTAGATTAGCTTCGTTTCTTTCTATCTCCAATTGCTTATTGAAATCACCAAAGATGGCTTCTCTTCGCAAGTTCATCAATGAGCGTTCTTCATTCAGACGTTCGTATCTCAAGTCGTCATACTTCTTTTGATATTGAAGAGCAGCTTCGTAATCTTTTAATCCTTCATAAGCTTTTGCTAAATCTTTATAGGCACCTTGTTCATATTTTCCATCATTTATTTCTAAAGCTAAGGCTAAATATTCCTCTGCATAAAACAGGGCAGCCTTATATTCTTTTTTTCTTCGCTTCACATCTCCGAAGCCGTTATAAACTTCTAGTATTCCCTTCGCATCACCCTCTGCTTTTCTAATTTCCAATGACTTTTCGAAGTAATTCAACGCACGATCAAGGTTGATCGCAGCAGAATCTTGTTGATTCTGCGCTGCATAGAAGCTTCCAAAGTTTTTATAAAGAACGCCAAGGTTGTTATAAGTTGACCCTATGCTTGATTGCTCTCCCTCAGATTTAAAAATTACCAAGGCTTGTTGATGTAATTCTACAGCATCTAAGAACAAAGGCAGAGCTTTTTCAAATTCTTTGTCTTTATATTTTTTTTCACCAAGGTCATCTTTGTGATTCGCAATGTTATTATAGGCTATA
>JBGCDT010000094.1:0-12607 GCA_045105695.1 Saprospiraceae bacterium
TATAATTTACCATCTTTGCCAAACAGCATGTCCATTGGGTGAGAAAATTCAGTCCCTGGCATAAAAGGGTCTGCCTGAATGAAATTTTGATTTTCATCTAAATGAACCACATAAATCCAGTCGCGCATCCACTCGTAAATAAACCATTTGTTTTCAAAATAAATTGGAAAAGAATTCTCTGAAGAAATAAAATTATTCGCATGATAAATCGGTCCAGACATTGGATTAACACCACCTGCTCCGAGCCAGGGAAATTTTTCAGAATCTTCATAGCCATACCAAATCATTGATTTTTGAATCGGAGGTAACTTTTCCAAGCCCGTATTATTTGGAGATTTATTTATAATTTTTTTTGAATTAAATACTTGTCCAGATTTTTCCTTTTGAAAATCATATTCTTTATACATTTGATTATTTCCACGGCTATAAGGCCAGCCATAATAACCAGGTTTTTTAGCTTGATTAAATTCACCCATACCAGCAGGCCCTCGAAGACTATCTTTCTCTCCAGCATCGGGTCCTATATCTCCCCAGTAAATAAAATTATTTTTTGAATCAATTGAATAACGAAAAGGATTCCGCAAACCCATTGCATAAATCTCAGGTCGTGTTTTAGGTGTTCCTTTTGGAAAAATATTTCCTTCTGGAATAGTATAGCTACCATCCGCTTCTGGTTTAATCCGGAGAATTTTTCCACGTAGATCATTAGTGTTAGAAGCGGAGCGTTGAGCATCAAAGAGCTGTCGGTCAGGTCGTTCATCAATTGGCGCAAAACCAGAGGATTCAAAAGGATTGGTATTGTCACCGATGCCGATATATAGCAAACCATTTTTATCAAACTCCAGAGAACCTCCACTATGACAACATTTTCGAATCACTGGAATTTCCAATAAAATTATTTCTTCATTCAATTTATCTTCTGATAATGTAAATCTGGAAACATGTTGTACCGCTTCTTCTCCAGCGGGCGAGTAAAAGAAATAAATCCAATTGTTTTTAGAAAAGTTTGGATCGACAGCAACTCCCAAAAGGCCATCTTCATCCTTAGCATATACATCTATACTATCAAGTACAGAAACTTTTTCAGTTTCAAAATCATATAGTTTAATTAACCCTTTTCTTTCAATATAAATGATTCCACGATCTCCTAGTTCGTCCAATTCCATTGGTTCGTCCAGATTAAAATCCAATACTTTTTTGTTAAACCGATTTTCTTCTGGCACTCGGTAAGTCTTTGACTTGGAATAATCCAACGGGTGTTCTCCAATTACAAATTTCATCCCAGCGAGTAATTGTTGTAAAAAAAGAGAATCAGAATAGGTTTCTTCTTTATGTCCCAGAGCAGTGTAAAAAGCACGCCCTCCATCATAGTGATGTTTCCAAACCATCGGATGATTTTCACCGTTTTTTCCACCTTCGTAAGTCGTCTCATCTATTTCCATCAATACTTCAATGTCAGGATTTATTGATTTGAAATTATACCATTCTTCACTCAGTGTCCAGGTGTTGGAAAGATGTGTACAGCAGGGATCCTCTTTCTGAATGGTTTTCAAAGTGGCTTCCTGTATTTTCGGATGACCGTTGAAGTAAGCTCCGACCAATTTGTTATACCAAGGCCAATGATACTCGGTATCTGTTGCAGAATGGATTCCTATAAAGCCACCACCTGCCTGTATGTATCGTTCGAAATCTGCCTGTTGGATATGATCAAGTACATCTCCTGTTGTATTCAGAAAAAGGACAGCGGCATATTGTTTTAGAGAATCTTCGTGAAAGTAATTGGCATTTTCCGTTGTATCAAGCAGTATGTTATTATTAGCGGCAAGTTGTTGAATGGCCTGAATCCCCGTTTCAATAGAACTATGTCTGAAGCCTTCTGTCTTGGAGAAGAGTAGGATTTTCTTGGGTTCTTTTGTGCAAGCGTTTAGGAGAAGGCAGCAGAGAAGTAGGAGAGACCAGGTCGATACTTTTTTCATGTTGGTAAATATCGGAAAATGAAAGTGGATTTCATTACGTTTGCTTACCAATTTCCTTTCTCATACAAATCTAAAAAAGAAGCGGCTGATAGATTAAAGAAATCAACTAAAAAGTGAGCTAAGATTATCCACTTTAAACTTTGTGTTTTCTTGAAAACTAAAGCCCATATAAGCCCCATGATTAAAGTGGAAATAATAACTTCTAAGCCATTATTTAAATCTGAGTTTACTCCGAAAACAGAATGATTAAGTGCGAATAGAACACTCGTGAAAATTATCCCTGCCCAGTTCGACCAATCTTTTGTGTATTCTAACAAAAGTCCTCGCCAATAGTATTCTTCAATCCAAGGATTAATTAAGAACAGTAGCATCCACGGTAACCAAACCTGCCAGGTTCCCAAGGTATCGTAGTGCATTAGGAAAATTGGTAATGGTAGAAAGCCTATGAATATGGCAAGTATATTCCAGCCAAAAGCTCCTTTCGATTTTTGTAACCACTTATTTCTTGTTCCAGATTCTGTATACTTGAAAATGAAAAATAGAAATAGGCACCACTCAATTAGTATAATTGGAATGAATGCCCACTTCCCGATTATGTTTCCAAATGAAAAGGCAATGAGGAAATTAGTAGCTATGATTAGAAATGGAGAAAAAAGAACTATTTCTTTTTTTGAAAGATTTATTTGATTAACCATATGATTTATATTGATTTAGTCTACAAGGGCTACAATTATCTTTTATATGACTACACTTTTACTTAGAGCCTGCTTAAACTTTGTTGGCAGAACCAATTCCAGTGTGATTGCAGCTTGATACCTAAAATCTAAAAAGGCTCTTAATTATTCTAATGATTAAAAGTTTATGAAAGCCTTACTTATAAGGAATGACTTTCAATATATGCCCAATGGCGCCTAAACGAGCTTCCATTTTTTTATTCGCATCAATAATCATCCAAGGGGCTGTCTCTGTACTAGTCGTTTCAAACATTTTCTTTTTATACTTAGTATAGTCGTCCCAGAGTGCTTGGGCTTTTTCATCAACGGGAGTCATCTTCCAGCGCTTCAAAGGATCACCTTTTATTTCTTCAAAACTTTTTGCCTGTTCTTTTTTTGTAATCGAAAAATAAAATTTAATAAGATAAGTATCTGATTGAATCAGCATTCTTTCAAAGTCGTTAACCTGAGACATAAAAACTTCGTACTGTTTGTCTGTACAGAAATTATTAACCGGTTCAACTACGGCCCTGTTATACCAACTTCGATCAAAAAATACAATTTCTCCTGGGTTTGGCAATTGATTAATGTATCGTTGAAAAAACCATTGTTTTTGTTCGTCGGCGGTTGGAATGTTAAGTGCTACGATTCTGAAATGTCTGGGGTTAATATATTCAGTTACTCTTCTGATGGCACCTCCCTTGCCTGCTGCATCTCTTCCTTCAAAAAGGATGACTACTTTTTTATCATTTTTAATTACCCACTTTTGTAATTTAATTAATTCTTCTTGTTGTTTTCTTAATTCAGTAATTAGTTGAACTTCATCAAGAACTTTATCGATGTTTATTTTTTCCTTTTTAAGAAGGGTGTACAAGCCAATTTTAGAATTCAATAAATCAACTTCTTCTTTTGTTATTTTTTTCTTTGACATTTTATTATTTATTTAATCGCCTTGCTTTTAGATATCAATTTGAATCGCACTTCTGTGGTACCTCATGATCACATTAGGATCGGGTAACAACGATATTTTAGATGAACCCTTATCATCGTAATCAAATTGTGAAAGCACATAACGCATGCTCTCTAATCTTGCTTCTTTTTTATTATTAGTTTTTACGATTATCCAAGGACTAAAATTCGTGTGTGTCTTGCTAAACATCAGTTCTTTGTAGTGCGTGTACTTATCCCACAGTTCCTGCCCCTTCATGTCTACAGGACTGAATTTCCAACGTTTCAACGGGTTACTCAGTCGGTCATCGAATCTTTTCTTTTGTTCATCCTTAGAAATCGAAAACCAAAATTTGATAATCGTCAAATTATCTTCATATAGTAAATGTTCAAAGTCAGGAACTTGCACCATGAATTTTTCATATTGAGATTTCGAACAAAAACCCATGACTGGTTCTACTACAGCTCGATTGTACCAACTTCGGTCGAAGAAAACGATCTCACCAGGATTGGGCAAGACCTTTATATAGCGTCTAAAATACCATTGTCCTTGTTCAACTTCTGTTGGTTTTGTCAACGCAACTACTCTGGAAGTTCTTGGATTCAAATGCTCTTTAAATCTTTTGATGGAGCCACCTTTCCCTGCGGCATCTCTGCCTTCAAAAATAACGACAACTCGTTTTTTCTTTTTAGCAATCCACTTTTGAAGATTTACAAATTCGGATTGTAATTCTCTAAGTTCTGCCTCGTACTTTAATTTATTAAGGGTTTTTGCAACTGAAACGTTATGCTTCTTTGCGATAGCGAGCAACTCTTTTCTGGATTTTACTTCCAACAGATGTTCTGCTTTGAATTCCATATAGAATGATTTTTAAATGGTTAGGTCCATACTGGTTACCTGCTTTTACTTCAGATAATGGCATGCTCTAATTTAGGAAAATATGCTGAGAGTTAGGAGAATAATTAGAAGAGGGTGACAAAAATCATGATGAGAATTAATACTATCATAAAACTTGGCTTATAGCTGATTATTATACTTTTCCAAAAAATCTTCATAAGTATCCAGAAGGTCACCTTCAGAATCCATGACCTCTGAGAGATATTCTGCTAATATTGATTTTTCTGATAGAGAATGGCTATCCATGTTTTTATACAAAAAAGCGATTAATTTATCAGTCTTAAAGTTTAAGCCCTTAGTAACAAATTCTATTTTTGAAAGGCCAGATATCATTTCGTAATCAATGAGTTCAGGGTTGCCAGCTACAAAGTATTTTAAGCTTATATTTTGAATTTCAGGAATTTGCAATCCACCAGATTCCGTAATCATATCTTTAATAGAAAGATCTTCGTTGTCTATTTCTTTGTATAGTAAACTGATCAGTTTTCCATGTTTTTTTAGTGTGTTATTGATCTCTTCTTTGCTGAAGGCTATCTCTTTGTTAATAGCAAATAAGGTTTTGTCGAGGAATTTCTGCTGTTTTACTTCCTCATTCCAATTGTTTATGAATAAGGCGATCAATATGCCGAGTACTACTATGGAGAGTTCTTTAATATATTGAAATATATTACTTTTTTTGGTTTGGTTCATTTTGTGGTATTGGTTATTTTATCCATGCAATTACTCTAAGTAATTTATTTATTGTTTTTCCAGAGCTTTGACAAATTACGCAACAGCTTGGAACTGACATCAATTTTTTCTTCTTCTTTTTTCTTTTCTGTTTCTTGAAATGAATTGTAAGTTCTGATGGCCTCTTCCTTTGACATTGCTACTTCAACGAGAACTTTAACGGTATTGACTTTTAGAAATTTCTTAGAAAACAATTGTACAACTTCTTCAATGGTTTCTATATCAATGGTTTCTCCAGGATGCCATATTTCTATTGCTTTCGGTTTTATTCCTTCTTTATTTTTTGGAGCATCGTATGGTACTTCATAAAATCCACTATTATTTTTATTGTCATAATAATACCAATAGTGATACTTGTCTTTCTTTAAAAATTCTTTAATAGCTATGGCATAATCTAGTTGTTGTGCATCATCTTTTAGGAACCTCAATCCAGCCCTTAGGTAGCCTTTTGTGTTCAGATGAATTCGATCAATCAAATTACCTTTCTCATCAAAAAGATCAATGTCTTCGTAACCGTTTTTGGAGAGCAAGCCATAGATGCCCCACCAGAATCTTTGAGTGGTTGTTTTTACTGTCAACTTCATAACTCTAATTTACTAAACTCTGAAGATACTCTGACTTGAATTTCTTTATTAAGGGTATTTTCAATTTGCAGTCATTGGCATAAGGCTTGTATATTTTATATTATCATGTAATTGATATGCTATCTTATTGAATTTTCATTTTGTAAAAAACTCAAAAACTACCCACATTGAAAACTAATCTACTTCTTTTCTTACTTATCTCACCTATTCTATGTCTAGCTCAAGAGAACAGTTGGGGCATCGGAATCCTGCGAGTTCATCCCGATTGTACAACTGAAATTAACGTATACAATGCTCCTCATGGCAAAGTCACGGGTACGCTCACCAGAGAATCAGGTGATCAATATCCACGTAGGATAGAATGGCTCGACGAAATGGGGCCAAGAATGTACATTCCAGATAACGCGCTGCTAGAGGTTGAATATGAGATCAATGCGATTATTGTTTTTGAAGCAAAGGATGGTTTCTTAAGAATTATGTTCTCTGAAGGTGAATTTACGTCGTGGGTGTCTGAAGAAGATTTGAAAGGTCCTGAGTTTTCTTATTGGCCTTGGATGAAGTTTATGCTCGACTCAGGGAATTCATTTTTCACTAGTGGCTACGGCATGAACGTCCGTGAGGCACCTACCGTAAAAGCTTCGCGCATACTTACTGTAAAAGGTGATCAATTCGATATTTCTCCAACGGGCAAACACGAAGGACTTTGGGCCGAAGTGATTATCAAAGAGTATGATAGTGTTTATTGCGAGGAGCCACACAACTTGGTGAAGACTTACAAAGGTTGGATGAAGATTTTGGATGATAAGGGGTTTCCGAATGTTTGGTTTTATACTAGGGGGTGTTGATTGAAGATTCTAATATTAGAAAATAGTTAAGCTAATTTATCGAATTCCTTTTTCAGATCGAAAAGCTTTGAAGAGGTTAATAAAACATCATTGTGTTTTTCTAAATCAAAAATTTCATATTCCCAATGTGGTGTCGAACTCCACTGACCTTTCTCGTGGCAGATGATTAATTCTTTTCCGTTTTCAAAGGTTAGCTCTAATCTAAGTAAAGGCAAACTCACGGCAGATTTTTTTATTTGAACATCTGAATTGCCTCTTATTGTTTCTATGTGAGTATAACTCCAGCGGAATTTTTTTTCTACTATTTTATATCTGTTTTGGGTCTCGTCTCCTTTTATATGGTTCTCACAATAAAAGGATTCTCCATCATGGTAAAAGATTAATTTTCCTGATGGAATAAAATACAATCGGAGTACAATTAGGATTACAACTAAAACTATTAAGGCTACTGTTAACGTTCTAAAGTATCCAAAAATAATTACACCGATAAAAATAGTTGCAACTACTAAAGCCCCTTGCCAATCTGTTTTAACATTGTTGACTTTATACTTGAGCGTGCTTAGTAGTTGCATCTGATCTTTTCGTCTTATGCTTCTGATTTCAACTCTGGCTCATCTTCCCCTTTTCCAAAAAATTTCTTCACTCCAGCAAATAAACCAACAATACCGATCAAAATAAATTTCCAAAATTTCGCAAGTAGAATTCCGACTTTCGCTAAAATCCCTGCTTTTGCTAAGACTTTTCCAGCGATCAGACCACCAATACCATAAGCCGCTACTTTATCCATATCAGGATTGAAATCTGCATATCGATATCCTTCGTTGAAATTTACACTTTCTAGAATGGGAGCTATATTATTATTTACTTCGTCGAATACGTACATTTCTCCGATGGCATTTAATTGTAAATATCCTTTTCGACCTAGAATTCTAATGTTGTAATTCAAGGTGTTTGATTCTGACTCACCAAACTTGGCTTCTTTTGCCCAATGTAATTTTTTATTTGCTTCATCATAAAATGGGGGAGAAGCCCACCCTATGACATGTACTTCAGGGTAACCGTTTTCTAAGCGCACTTCATTCATCGCCTCTGTTTCTGATTTGATAGTTGACAGTAATTCATCGTAGTCAATATCCTTTGCGTCTGCATCATCAATGTATCCTTCTTCTGAATAGGTAATGTTAATGGAATAAGAAGAGTCAGATAGAGGACTTGCACTCGTAGGAATCAACATGCCATAAGATTGGTCTGCTGGATCGCTTGGTGGATTTCCCCAAATGTCAGTGAGTATCATCTCACTGTCTTTACCATTTAAATATTTAAAACCTTCGGGAACTTCAATTGAGGCTATGTTATCTTTTAATAGAATATTTCCAGTCTCATAGGTCAAAGACTGTTCGATGCTATCCAAGAATTTATTAACCATGATCTGATATTCAATGTCTGAATATTCTTGGTTGACTTGGAGGGTATCGGTTGCTTTGAGGTTGACTAGGCTTAGTAAACAAATCGTTAGAATTAACTTTAGTTTTAGTTTCATGACTTTTTAATTTCGTTTGAATAAATTAATTATTTTGAAGTTCAAGTTTGGTTTTTAATCCTTTCAATTTCCATTCATCATAAGTGAATATTGCATAGCAACCTAAGGTTACTAATATCAAAAAAATATTGATTAAGAAAAAAGCATCTGTTAAGAAAGCATTTGTAATTATGACGACTATAAATACGATGGCTCCTCCGGAATAAGCAATCAGTTTTTCACTTTTACTTAAATACAAAAGTATTCCATGAATTATCAGAAATAAAGTGTTAATAATAAGCAAGGGTATGTTTATTCCAAAAACAGAACTGTGAATTAATAGGCTTACGACTATAAGTGTCATCACAATAGTAAGAAGAATCATACCGTACCAGTTTTTTGATTCTATCTCCCGAACATTAGCTTTAATTTTTAGTAATTCCTGTTCATTTAGAGCATTGAGTTCTTCATCTAATATTTCATCCATAGCGTATTTGTTGAATTGAAATTAGTAACTGATATAAAGAAAAGGCAAACACAATATTTGCCTTTTCTTCAAATACGCAACAGAAAAAAGGTGAATAACTTCTACAAGCGTTTTCGTATTTCTGTTCCTACAAAAATAGCTTCACACAAATCCAACCAACCCCACCCAACACAATCGTGTAAGGAAAAGCCATCTTCACCATCTTACCATAAGACAAATTAATAAGCGGAGCCAAAGCAGAGGTTAGCAAAAACAAGAAGGCTGCCTGTCCATTAGGAGTCGCCACACTTGGTAGGTTGGTCCCTGTATTAATAGCTATTGCTAATTTTTCATAATGCTCGCGAGAGATGGTTCCAGCTGTAAATGCTTGTTGCACTTCGTTGATGTAAACGGTTGCTACAAAAACATTATCGCTGATAGCAGAAAGTACGCCGTTTGCGATATAGAAAACAGAAGGTTGCTGCTCAGGACTGAGAGCCAAGGCCGCATCAATGATGGGTTTGAATAAATGCTGATCGTGAATCATGGCAACGATCACAAAGAAGACCACTAATAAACCAGTGAACGGAAGTGCTTCTTCAAATGCTTTACCTAAAGAGTGCTCGTCCGTTATACCCATGAAAGCGGTTTGTACAATAATCAGTGCAAGTCCGATCATTCCAACTGAAGCGATGTGCATAGCCAAACCTGCAATAAGTAAAATGGCTGCAACGCCTTGAACCGCTAAGTTGTATTTCTCTCTGTCTGTTCTTCTCTTATCTTCTTCAATGGTATATTGTTCAATAATACGTCTGGCAACTTCCGGCATTTTGGTACCGTAACCAAACCAGCCAGTCATTTCTAAAAGCACTGTTGTAAGCAATCCACAGAACAATACTGGAATGGTAATATTTGCCATTTGTAAAAAGAAGTCAACAAAATTCCAACCCAGTCTTTCTCCAATCAAAAGGTTCTGAGGTTCCCCTACTAGTGTACAAACACCTCCAAGTGCCGTACCCACTACACCATGCATTACGAGGCTACGAAGGAAAGCTCTGAACTGCTCCAGGGTCTCTCCACTTAGTTCCTTTCTATCTAAGGTTCCACTATGATCCAAATCCGAATCACTGGAATGAATCTTATGATAAACCTGATAAAAACCGACCGTTACACTTATCAAAACGGCTGTTACTGTCAAAGCATCTAAAAAGGCGGATAGTACGGCTGAGAGAAAAACAAAGAGGAGCGAGAGTACCAGTTTAGATTTTATTTTAGTGAAAACTTTACTGAAAATATACATCAGTAAGGGTTTCATGAAGTAGATACCTGCAACCATAAATACCAGAAGGAGAATCACTTCCAAGTTGGCGGATACTTCCTGGTAGGCGTGTTTTGGGGTCGTCAATCCAAGAGCTATGGCTTGTATGGCAAGCAGTCCACCAGACTGTAGAGGATAACATTTCAGGGCCATTGCTAAGGTGAAGATGAATTCAGCTATGAATAACCAAGCGGTAATCATAGGTCCTAAAACGAAGTAGGAGATGACATTGAAAATTAGAAAACCGATGATGGCCATCTTAAACCAGCGAGGGCTGTTACCGAGAAAGTACTTGAGCATTGTTGTGTTGTTTTGCTTTGAAATTCTGTTTCTAACCGCAACTATATAGATTGTCTTTAATAAAAATGTGGAAAGTAAGCGTATCTTTTAAACAATAAGTCATGCTTAGTGCCATTGCGGTGGAAAAAGTTATTGAAAAAAACGCCGCAAAATACACTTTTTTACATATATCAATATCAAATCAAACAATAATATCCCGTAAAATAAGAACCACTTAGAAGTCCAAAAAATCGTAAATTTGCAAAAATAAACGGCGTCTTGTTGTTGGGGGGGCCAGTAACCGGTCAACTTAGTACGGGCAACCGAAAAGAAAAATAAGTATGGTTAAAATAGATGATTTAGAATTAGGCGAATTTCCTTTGCTTTTGGCTCCGATGGAGGATGTAAGTGATCCTCCCTTTCGTGCCCTTTGCAAAGAACAAGGTGCTGATATGATGTATACAGAATTCATCTCTGTGGAAGGCTTGATTCGTGATGCGACGAAGTCTGTTCAGAAGCTGGATATCTATGATTATGAGCGTCCGGTAGGAATTCAAATCTTTGGAGCTGAGTTAGATTCGATGATGCGAGCTGCTGAAATAGTGGAAGAAGCAAAGCCAGAGGTATTGGACATCAACTTCGGTTGTCCTGTAAAAAAAGTAGTCTGCAAGATGGCTGGGGCTGGTATCCTTCAGGACATTGATCGAATGGTAAAACTAACCGATGCTGTTGTCAAATCTACAAAATTACCAGTGACGGTTAAGACCCGCCTCGGCTGGGACGAGGACACAAAGTACATTGAAGAAGTTGCTGAACGTTTGCAGGATGTGGGTATCAAAGCCCTCGCTGTTCACGGTCGTACCCGTAAGCAAATGTACAAAGGGGAAGCGGATTGGACATTGATTGGAAAGATCAAAGAAAACCCAAGAGTTCATATTCCCATCTTCGGAAATGGCGATATCGATAGTCCTGAAAAAGCATTGTTATATAAAAACCGCTACAACGTAGATGGCATCATGATCGGTCGTGCGAGTATTGGCAATCCCTGGATTTTCAGAGAGATCAAACACTACTTTGCTACGGGCGAAAAGTTGCCACCACCAACCTTCAGTGAGAAGTTGGCCGCTGCTCGCCAGCACCTAAAACATTCCATAGAATGGAAAGGACCTAAGCTTGGTATCCTTGAAATGCGTCGTCATTATACGAATTACTTCAGAGGGCTTCCGCACATCAAACCTTATCGTCAGCGTTTGGTGACGACGGGGGAGCCAGAAGCGGTTTATGCAGTGATGGAAGAGATGGAAGAAGTGTTTGGGGGTGTTGAGGTGAGGGAGGCGGAGTTGGGGATTATGAAGAAGGGGTAGCTTAACTTTTGTAAGAACCACTGTGATTTGCGTTCCGTAGGAACAGCCTTTTTGTAGCTCATATATGGTCGATAAATAAAAGCCCTAACAATAATATTACAAATTAAAGGCTGTTCCTACAAAACGCATCTACGTGTTTTGTTGTAAAAATTAAAAGGGGCGTTAGCACATGCTATTCAAAATTTTTTCTCACTCCAACCCAATCTTCAAATTCGCCTTACTCAAATACTTCTTCAAAATCCCTCCCTGCACGCTATTCACATCAAACTCAATAATAAAAGCCTGCTCATCTATTTGCTCTATTAATCGATAAGTTCTGCGAATGTCAATTCTATTGATTACGGTATGAATGATTTCTGTTTGGTCGCGAACACCTCTGTTGCCGTAACCTTTTGCGCCTTTGTAAATTGTGATTCCGACGCCTACGTCATTGATCAGGCCATTTTCGATTGCTGTTGCTTTCTCGGAAACGATCATCAGTCCAACGTAGTCCTCAAACCCTTCAATCATCAAGTCGATTACTTTCGCAGTGACCAAAAAAGTAAGAATGGAATACATGGAAACTTCTATGGAAATCACCAAGGCCGTGATTGAAAAAAGAATGATATTAAAAAAGAGGACGACTTTTCCAATGCTGATGCCTAATCTGTTATTGATGAAAATTCCAAGGATTTCGGAGCCATCGAAAACAGCTCCGTTTTTAATGGCTAGTCCAATGCCTGCTCCAAGGAATAAACCTCCAAAGATGGCAATGAGTAATTTATCGTCGGTGATGGAACTGAAGTTCTCAAAGTGAATGAAAATGGATAAAGCGGTTGTTGCTAGAAAAGATTTTATGGCAATTCTTTTCGTCAAGGTATACCAAGCCATGACCAAGAAAGGGAGGCTCGTAATAAATAATAAAAAGGAAATATTTATATCGAAAACCTGGCTTATTAAAATAGCAATCCCAGTTACACCACCATCTA
>JBGCDT010000095.1:0-9022 GCA_045105695.1 Saprospiraceae bacterium
ACAGGCTCTATTGTTCCAAATAATTCAGCGGCCGTATTATGACCGAGGATCACTTTTGGTGCGCCGTAGTGATATTCGGAAGGGGAGAAGTAACGGCCTTTCTCAAACTTGAGCGAATACATTTCTGCAAATTCAAAAGTAGTTCCCTGGACCTGTACGTTTTCTACGCTATTAGAAAGGTACTTTACTGTTTTCATTCCGATGTCTACTCCAAAATTTGCGATCACAGCAGACTTTACTTTTTTGTTGACTACTTTATAATCTGCATAACTAGGGTTGGGGCGACGCATGATCTTCGCAAAGTTCTGATTAGGATCTTCCATCCAACTGAACTTAGATACATAGATGACATCGTTTCCGAGGTCATTGATATCTTCCATAATGTTTTCCTGTAGAGAATCCACCGCTGCTTGTACGCCAATGATGCAGAATATACCGATAGTGATACCCAGTAATGATAGAAAACTGCGTAGTTTATTACCGGCTAACTGACTGAAAGCCTGAGCAATACTTTCCTTTAAGACTTTTAATATTACGATCACGGATCGAAGCTACGTTTTTAGTTTCAGGTGGCCTAATCGGGTCGATGAAAAATGCAATAAACTCTGCCAAATTATTATCTTTGCCCGTCTTTCGAAAAAAATCTAGCTAATATTAGGTTTTCTAAATCTAATACTTTACAATATCATATTCAATTACAGAAACTAAATCCACATATGCGTACTAAACTATCTCAGTTCAAATTTGATTTGCCAGAAAAATTGATTGCTCAGTATCCTTCTAAGAACAGGGACGAGTCGAAATTGATGGTTGTTCATAGAGACAGCGGTAAGATTGAGCATCGTGTATTCAAGGATGTTCTCGAATATTTCGACGAAGGAGATACTTTTATATTTAACAATACAAAGGTTTTTCCAGCTAGATTATATGGTAGGAAAGAGAAGACAGGTGCTAAGATCGAGGTTTTCTTACTTCGTGAATTGAACCCTGAAATGCGCCTTTGGGACGTACTAGTTGATCCTGCTCGTAAGATTCGTGTAGGAAATAAGCTGTACTTCAGCGATGACAATGACGTGGATGTATTGGTAGCTGAGGTAGTTGATAATACAACTTCTCGTGGTCGAACCATTCGTTTCCTGGATGAATGTACGGCTGATGAGTTTATGGACAAACTGAGTGTATTGGGAAATACACCACTTCCAAAGTACATCAACAGAGAGATTGAACCAATCGACCGTGAGCGTTACCAAACCGTTTACGCAAAGGAAATGGGAGCCGTAGCTGCCCCAACTGCTGGTCTTCACTTTAGTGAGGAATTGTTGAAGCGATTAGAATTGAAAGGGATCGACTTTGCAGAATTGACTTTACATATTGGATTGGGAACTTTCCGTCCGATTGAAGTAGAAGATTTGTCTAAGCATAAAATGGATGCCGAGTATTTCCGAATTACTGATGCTGCTGCACAGAAGGTGAACAGTTCGCTGAAAAGCAAAAAACAGGTTTGTGCCGTTGGAACGACTTCTATGCGATCTATAGAATCAGCGGTTTCTGCTGAATCTATTTTGAAGCAGGCAGAAGGTTGGACGAATAAATTTATTTATCCACCGTTCGAGTTTTCCATCGCAACAAGCATGATTACAAACTTCCACTTACCCAAGTCAAGTCTGTATATTATGATTTGTGCTTTTGGAGGACAGGAGTTGATGGCAGAGGCTTATCAGCAAGCGATCAAGAAGAAGTACCGCTTCTTTAGCTATGGAGATGCAATGTTGATCCTATAAAGTACTGTTGATATTGTTATATTATATGTTAGTGTAGATGAAAAGATTTTGTGGCGTAATTATAATTTATAATATTCTGTAAATCAGATTCTTGTTTAGCTTTTTGAATAGATTAAACTGGTCTGGTTCTTGAAAAAAATGACCAAAGGGAGCAGAAGTAATGATGTTTGAATTTTTTTATTACTTTTGCCGAAAATACGGGGTGTATTAAGAAAATTGTAATGTGATACTTTCTACTTAGCCCTGCGTCGTAAAAACAAACGTATATTTTTACAGTGCCTGATTTAGGTACTAAATTTTGAAAACATGTATTGGACTTTAGAATTAGCTTCTCACTTAGAAGAAGCACCCTGGCCAGCTACCAGAGACGAATTGATTGATTATGCAATTCGTTCCGGCACGCCACTGGAAGTAATCGAAAACCTACAACAGTTGGAAGACGAAGGTGAGGTTTACGATAGCATAGAAGACATCTGGCCGGACTATCCGCGTAAGGATGATTTCTTCTTTCACGAAGACGAATATTAATTCGCTTTTATTAAAGAATGTTTTATAAGGTTTGTTGATTTCATATCGACGAATTGATTATAATAAAAAACGCTATAAGGTTTTGTTTGCAGAAGTGCAGGCAAGACCTTTTTTATTTGTTTCAACCATGAGAGTACGTTCTCATTGGTTATTCTCTGCCCTAAGTAAGTTTATACTTTTCAAAAAACCGTACGGACCACTGGTTACTTGTAAACCTGTAACCTGTAACCTGCTACCGAAAAATGCCGAATCTGTAACATCGGTTTTTCTTTTTAACGCTCCTCAGGTAACTATTTTAAATATGTTCCGTTGATTCAGAGGCAGCTATTTGTGACATCCTCTTTTTACCTTATCTTCGACAAATTACAAATGTTGTGCATGTATGAATCACTAAACCTGTAGTCGGCAAATGAAAAATTTAATAGAAATTTCAAAAATTGTAACGAAGAAAAAAGTGAAGAAGATTGAGATCTTCGATGATCACTCCCTGAAGCACAAGAATTCTAAGTTCAATGAATTCTATGAAGCTTTGATGAGCAATAAGTTCAGAAATGACAGAGATGCTGCTTCTCTTCTTTATCAATGCAGTCCGACGGACGATAAATACAGGCAGTTGAAATCTCGCTTTCGCAAAAGATTATTAAATACGCTTTTCTTTTTAGATGTAAATCTTCCGGCTACTTCTAACTACGACAGAGCTTACTTCTCCTGCAATAAGGACTGGACTTTGGTGAAAATACTGCTTTCCAATACTGCAAATTTTACGGCAGTAAGTCTCGCTCGACAAATATTGACAACGGCCCTGAAATTCAAATTCGCAGATGTCATCGTCAACTGTTCTCGCATCCTTCGAAGAAGTGCTGCTGCTGACGGAGATGAAAAAAAGTACGAAACCTACGATGGCTACATAAAAGAGTATCAAAATATTCTGGATGCTGAAATTCGCTCTGAGGAATTGTATCAGCGTGTAATCATGAACTACTACCAACCGAAGGCGAAAATCACTTTGCTTAAAGATAAAATGGATGAGTATTGTAATGCGCTGGTAGGATTGTCAGAGATTTATGAAAGTCCGATCGTTTTGTACAACATGTATTTGGTTTGGGTGTATCGCTACGAGATGGTTCAGGACTATGATGCTGTTTTGGAAATTTGCAACCGAGCAGAAAAATATATTGAAGACAATCCGAGATATTACCAGGATGATAAGCTGTCTACTTTTCAGTTAAAGAAAATGGCAGCCTATCTCCATCTGCGTGATTGGAAAAACGGAAAGAGCAATGCAGAGAAATGTTTGCAATCTTTTCCGACAGGAAGCGAAGTTTGGTTCAACTTTATGGAATACTACATTCTGCTAGCTATCCATACAGATAACTACATCAATGCTTTAGCTGTTTACAATGATGCAACTGGAAATAGTAAATTCAAAAAGCTGAGCAACAACATAAAAGAGAAGTGGAAGATCTACGATGTTTATCTCAACTATATTATAGAGTCTAAAGGAGAAACCAATCCTGTGTTACTAACACAAAGAAGAAAACCGCTTAAGACAGCACAGTTCATAAAGGATCCGCTTCTATATGTGAAAGAGCAAAGGATATTCACAGTGCTGATGGTTGTTGGACAGCTCCTTTTTATTTTAGAAAAGAAAAACTATAGTGCTGCTTCTGAAAAGATTGATCGCTTGAAAACCTATGCCAACCGACAGCTTAAAAAAGAAGAATACCATAGAACGATTCAATTTATTCGCTTGCTCCAGCAACTAGCTAAAGCTGAGTATGATGTCGAGCAACTCAGCAATACGGAGAAATATTACAATCGATTGCTTGAACGACCTTTCTACTATCGGGGAATGATTCAGGAGTTGGAAGTGATCCCTTATGAAAAACTCTGGAACATGATCTTAGTCAGAGTAGGAGGGGAGATGATGGCTTAAAGAAAATGTCGATAAGTAATTTCAAAGCCGTTTCTCTATAACATATGATTTTACAAAAGCTCATCTGATGATTTAAAAATTGTCAGATGAGTTTTTGTATCAACTCTGATTATCCTATCCTCAAAAATCCCTAACTTAGCCAATACAAAAACAAACACCTTTTGAAAAAAATCATCATAGCAATAGACGGCCATTCTTCCTGTGGAAAAAGTACGCTGGCTCAACAGCTTGCAGACGAACTTGACTACACTTATATCAGCTCCGGTAAGATGTACAGAGCCGTGACTTTATACTTTTTGGAAAACAATATTGATTATAAAGATTTAGAGGCAGTAGCAACAGCTTTAAAAGAAATTGACATCTACTTTGAAAAGCAAATTGGTGAAGACATCACTTACCTCAATGGAAAAAATGTAGAACGAGATATTGTACGAATGGATGTTGCTAATCACGTTAGCCCAGTCGCTACTATTTCCGCAGTACGTCGCGCGATGGTTGCCCAGCAACAAAAGATGGGGGAGGAAAAAGGGATTGTCATGGATGGCCGGGATATTGGATCTGTTGTTTTCAAAGATGCAGAAATAAAACTATTCGTAACGGCAAGTCCCGAGGTCAGAGCACAAAGACGCTACGATGAATTGAAATCCAAAGGTCATGAAAATATCAATGTCGAAGAGGTGCAAAAGAATTTGATGGAAAGAGATGATATAGATTCTAACCGAGCAGACAGCCCCTTGTTACAAGCTTCGGAAGCGGTTTTGATTGATAATACAAATCTGTCGAGAGAGGAGCAATTGGCAATGGTAGTAGCGCTGGTGAAGGAGCGGGTGAAGGTGAGCCCTAGTTTTGTGAGCTAACGATCAGCTCTATTTAATAATCGAAATATCTCCAGAATACAACAACTCCTCCCCATCAATAAACCGCACTCTGGCAAAGTAAGCAAATACTCCAGGATTCATAGGTTCTCCTCTGAAAGACCCATCCCAGCCAAACTGCCTATCATTTGGCGGAAAATTTTGCGCAGCAAAAACCTGACCTCCCCAGCGATTGAAAATTCGGAACTCAAGAATTTCCTCTACCCCAAAATCACTAAAGATATAGGCAAAGTCATTCACTCCATCTCCATTCGGGCTGAAAGCATTTGGAATATAAACCCGACGTTCTATTCTAACCATCACGCGCATAGTATCAATGTCAGAGCAACCAGTCGAATCTGTAACCATCAAAGAATAATCAATCGTTTCTAAAGGAAAGCTGGTTACTCTTGGGCAATCTATACAGTCTAGGAAGTTGGGTGGAAACCATTCGTAGACCACAGAGTCTTGAATGTTGGTAGCAGAATTTATGATTAGGCTTTCCCCTAAATCAATCGTCGTATCTGCTGGCAGTAAGACCACTACCTCCGGCGGACAATCAATAAAGAACGGCTCTGTATGGATACAATTCAGAGTGTCTAAAATGTAAAGTACCTGCTGACCACAAGTCAAATTTTCAAAGATTAGCGTATTCGTAAAATTCAAACCTTCTAAACTAAATCGCAAATCAGTTGTCATACTATCAATCAGCAAAGCACCATCATCACTATCGTAGCAAGTAGCAGCAATGGTTTCGTAAAGAAAATCCACCCCTGGTTTTGCAGCGACCAAAACAGAACCTCCTATGGTGCATCCTGTCGCATCTGTAACAATTAGATCGTAATTCCCAGCGGACAAACCGAACTGATTTGGACTATTGGTTAGGGTTGGATTCCAACTGTAATTATAAGGAGCTAGTCCTCCTGTGACCGTTGCCATCGTCGTTCCATCTTCATCCTCTGGGCAGGTCGTTTCTGATTCAATGGTTAAAAACAATTCTTCCAGTTCAAAGGAAGTGATTGTAAAGACTGTATCACAACCTGTAGAAGCAAAAATGGTATCACTGAAAACATTATTTCCGGAAATGGTAGTACCTCCTATTACTGTATCTTGTCCAAAACATAAATAAATACTGTCTGCAAAAAATGCAAAACCAGAAGTTATTAATAACGTATCCGAACTGATACAGCCATTGGTATTGGACCCAATAACAATAATTTGCGTTTCTCCATTCGTAGGCGTAAATGATGTCGAAGGACAATCGAAACAATCCAAATTAGCATTTGATATCCATTCGTAATTTTCAAAATTATCATTTTCAACACTTACGGTTAGTTCATCATCACTGCATGTGCTGATGTCTGGGCCAAGTGATAACATAGTCTGAGGATCCACTGTAACTAAAACGCTATCCGTCTGAGTAGCACAACCTATTTCTGTCGTCACAAAGTACCAGCCTGTAGTAGAAACAGAGATGGTCTGCTCTGTAGAAAGCGTATTCCAGGAGTATGAATCAAAGCCTGGGCCTGCATCTAACACTACTATTCCGTTTTCACAAATTTCTACATTTGGTCCTACATCAAGTGGTTGAAAAAAAGCTAGCACATCATAACCTGCGATATTATTGGTGTAATCACATTCCGGAATAAAGTTAACAGGAAAGTCTGTCGCTAAATCAAACGGTGGATTTTCTGTTCCGTTATCGTTCACGACTAAATACGTGTACGCAATGTTAGAAGATGGAATGGTTAAAACCAATGCCACGCAATCGCCTGATTGTAAAGTTTGTCCGAGTAAGCTAACGGAGTCCAAACTAGCAGAGGCATCCACTGTCGGATTGCCTTGGTAAAAACCTATTGGCGTTTCTTCTGTAAGGTCGTTTGCACCAACATTACAAATGCTAAAATGTACAACCAGTTCAAAATTATCATTGCAATAAGCGCTGTCTACTTTTATTTCTGCATCAGCTACAATGAAATCCTGATCAGCATACATGGTCAGGAAGTTATTCAGCTCCACACTGTCTCCAACGATTTGCTGGCCTTGCTGATTGGCCGGAACGGTTAGGTCATCATTGATATTTACATTCATGTAAGTATGCTGATTCCAAACCGAGCGAGCATTAAGCCAAGGAATATTTGCAGAGCCATAAGCGGTCAAAGTATTCGCGCAGCTACAAAGAATTTCAGTTTCTCCGTCTTCGTCCACATCTACAATTACGGGGTACTCAATTCTAGTACCGGAGATGCAAGGCAAGGCCGTAAGGATCGATCCGTCGATTCCGTCCAAAATCCGTAATTCAGTTTCGCCTCTGTAGACTACTTCCTGCGCTCCGTCATTATTGAAATCAAAAACAGCAGAACCCGTAGAACCTGAATTGTCGTCTGTGTTGAGTAACCAAGCAACATCTAACGTTCCACCTACTGGGTTTCCAGTTGGTTTGAGAACTCGATATTCATTTTGGGTGCAAACCCCAATTTCAGGAAAACCATCTCCATCAAAATCTGCAATATTCGCTTGAGAAATAAATCCTTCGTTTGTGGAAGAAGGCGTTTCAAATGGCGTGTAGAGCAAATCAATAGTTTGCAAATCCCAGGCGTATACAATCCCAAAGTTTTCATTTGTAGTTGTTACTACGGCATCTAAATCTCCGTCTTTATCTATATCTGCTAAACTGGTAAATCCATCTTTGTCATGTGGATAGCTACCACTTGGCAAACTATAAGGAAGGGTCTTCACAACATTCATTGTACTGGCTACTGGATTAGCGGCATTAATATCAACAGAGAAAACCATTCCTCCAGCGACCAATTCCAATCCTCCACAATTAAGACATTCTGCATCAGGTAAAACATCAGCAGCAACAGTTAAGGATTGCGAAAGAGAAGCGTTGTCTCCAATAGGTTTCGCACCATGATGTGATCCCGCGCCACCTTCTACGATTAAGACTCCGGTAAGACTATTAAAAATTTGTGTACCAACATACAGCTCTGGAATACCGTCGCCATTAAAATCTGTAACACTTACGGAAATCGCTTGCTGTAAATCATCATAACCAGCCTGTTCATCAGACATCCATTTTTCTACGTAAGCAGTGCCATTATATTCGTAACACAAAACACGGCGAGCGACATTACCATTGATAATCGGTCCGCCACCCGTAAAGTTATTGTTGTCTGGATGGTCAGAAGCCATGATGAATATTTCCGCAAAACCATTGTTATCTACATCTGCGATTGCGGGACCATCTGCTAAATAATAAAAAGCAGGTGTCGTAATCATATCTTCAATTAAACCCGTTGCTCCATCTACGATTAGTAAATTTGGATAAGCATCCTGAGCTGGAGCCATTTCTCCAGTACAAGGTTTGCCAATAACTTCAGGGATGCCATCGCCATCAATGTCTCCTGTGATTGGCGTGTTATAAGAACACCAATCACCAGATCCTGTGGAAACCCATTCTACTTCTGCTATAATTGGAGCATCGTCAAAAGTGTAAACACAACCTTCGGGGCAGCCGGTATAATAGAACGCTTCACAGCCTGGAGTTGCACAACAGTCGGGGTCGTAGCAATCGATCAAACCATCTTGGTCGTCGTCTATTCCGTTGTCACAAATTTCTATGCAACCTGCGATGCAAAGAATTTCTTCTTCTAAAGTTGTAGTTGTAGGACTATTGTTAGAAATGTTTCCACCAATGTCAGTGCCGTAGGCTGTCAGTGGATGAAGTCCATCATATGGATTTAGAAATTCTGCAACAGTTATGTCCAGTGTTTGTATGAAATCGCAACTGCTGTTTATCAATCCATTGTTGTCAATTTTCAAAATTACGATGTCATCATCATTGCCACTTACCTCGTCGCTATGCGCAGCGATATAGAAATAATCATCTGCATAAATCATTTCCACGCCGCTGTATCTAT
>JBGCDT010000096.1:0-28623 GCA_045105695.1 Saprospiraceae bacterium
TGGGATTCGAGCTGATAATACCACTTTCAGGTATTAGATTTAATTCACATTAAAAACCTCGAGGGTTTTAGTAATAAGAAAACGAGTTTCCTTAAGGAGTGGCAAATGAATTTGAGTGTAAAAGTTTTGCTATTTCCCATAGTTTTATAGGGACGCGAGCTGCTAATATCGCTTTTAGATATCCAACTTAATTCCCATTTAAAAACCACAAGAGTTTTAGTGAAAAGAAAACGAGTCTCCTTAAGGAGTAGCAAACGAGTTTGTGTACAAAAGTTTTACTACTTCCCATAGTTTTATAGGTATGCGAGCTGCTAATATCGCTTTTAGATATCCAACTTAATTCCCATTTAAAATTCACAAGAGTTTTAGTGAAAAGAAAACAAACTTCCTTAAGGAGTCGCAAATGAATTTGAGTGCAAAAGTTTTGCTACTTGCTATGATATCACTGGGGTGTGAGTGAATGTCTAAAAAATATAACGTTTTATAGTGTGTTTATACACTGTATTTCTATCTTTAGGAATCAAATCCCTTTGAAATGAATCGAATAAAAAAAGTTTTAGAAGAAAGAGGAATTAAACAGGTGTGGCTTGCTGATAGGCTTGGTAAAAGTTTTAATACTGTAAATGGATATGTTCAAAACCGAGCGCAACCTAGCTTAGAAGTATTATACAAAATTGCCAAAATTCTCGATGTAGATCCTAAAGACCTTTTGAAATAATTAAAAATAAAGCCTAAGCCAATGCCAAACACTAAAAATTTTCAAAAAAGAATAACAATTCTAGATGAATGTTTTTCATACAGCTCTGGTCTATATACTCTTGAAAAACTAGGAAACGTTTTAGAGGAGAAAATGGGGTTTCCTGTAGCCAGAAAAACAATCCAAAACGATATTAAATATATAAAAGAGCGTATTGAAGAAAATCTAAGTATATCTAATGACATTGATGATTTAACAGTATTTGTAAAAGGGATTTATGACGGAAAGAAAAAAGCATTCCGATATGTTACACCCAATTATTCATTAGGAAACCAATTATTAAGTAAATCAGATAAGGAGCAGCTAGAAGAAACGCTTGCAATATTATCTAGATATAGGAATAGAGCAGATTTTAATTGGCTTGACGAACTTTTTCCTAGAATAGAAAGTTCGTTTAATCTAGTACACGAAGATTATGATAGTCTCATTAGTTATCAAAGTAATAGAGATTATACTGGGCAGTCAATGGTCGGGAAGTTATACAACCAGTTACTAAGAAAGAAAGTTTTAAAAATAGAATACAGATCTTTTAAAGAAGAGAAAAGTCGCGTAAGAACCATACATCCATACCATTTAAAACAATACAATAATAGATGGTTTCTCTTTGGGTATCAAAAAGAAGATACCTACACTGGTATTACAAATCTTGCATTGGACAGGATTATATCTTTCACAGAAAGTACCCAAATAATTAAAGAGGACACTATTGATTGGGGTGATTACTTTGATGATATCATTGGGGTTTCAAAAAATAATGAAGATTCAGTACTTATTAAGTTACGCTTTCGCGAAAGCAGAATAAAATACATCGACACAAAACCAATACACGGCGCAACTCAAAAAACAGACCGTTCTGATCCCAGCGGTTTGACTAGGATTATAAAAGTAATTCCTAATAAGGAATTGTATCAAACACTTTTGTCCTTTGGGGAAGATGTTGAAGTTTTGGAACCTGATTTTATTAAAAACGAGCTAAAAAGTCAAGCCCAAGAAATGCTAAAATATTACACCGATTAGCTATGCAAATAAGTTGCACATCTATTGTTTTATTTTGAATTATTAAAGTCAACAGCACATCATTAACAACAAATCAATGAATTTTTTCTCTTCCTTACTAAAAAAACGTAACCTTCAAAAACACGATAATATATCCTTATGGAAATATTTTCTAAATGAAGAGGAATTTAATGAATTAAAGAAGTGTTTACAATTTTCCACACCCTTAACCGTAGATCCAAGAGACGTAACACTCTATTATGCATTATGGTGGAAAAAAAACTACAACGGAGGCATACCAAGTAAGCAGGAAGTTTTTATGTCTGTCGGTGGTAATGCGCAGTATAACTTTACAGAACAGTCATTTTATAAACTTGCAACTGAAGGAGCACAAATACTAGGGATAAAGTGGATTAAAAAACAAAATACTCTCCGTTTTAAAACACTTCTCTTACAAGGAGGACTTCCGCTGAAGCACATTTCAGAAAATCAAGGAAAATATAAAGATTTCTTAGAAGCAGTTTTAGAAGAACAACCTTCATCGATAGAAGACTTTATGTTTAAATCACATATCATAGACTTACTACCTAAATCTAGCCAGAATGATATGGTCTATGAGAATTGTCTTGAGATAGTTAAATCTATTCTTAATAATGATGGTGAATTTGACAAATTACTAGAGTCTGAGGATACCTTAAAAGAAATCTCAAGCTCTTTAAAGGTTAAGAGTGCATCAATATTTAAAAAGGTAAGACAGTCAAAACCTAAAAACTATTGGCTACTACGTTTTGATGATGATAAATGTAGAATTACTCTAAGATTAGGTCTCGCCAATACTTACACTCAAGAAACGTTACAAGACATTTTAGGTTTTTCGATTACTGAAAGAGAATATCAATTCTATATGGATGACAATTTAATCTGTGTTTTCCGTAGAATGAATAACAACAGCTATAAGACAGACTGGTATAATCAGCAAAATAAAGAATGGAGCATTTCTGATGGGATGCCCTACACTTATGTTATCTGTAATGATGAAAAAATAGAGGTGTCTGACTTTGTGCAAATTATTCCAAATCTTGAAGAACCAAGTCTATGGAGTAAATTCAGCGATAACGAATGGCGGTTAATAAAAGGTAATTCGGTAGCCAATAAAGAGGCGGCAGTACTATTCTCAAGCAACTGGAAGACTGATCTTCCTGCCTCCCAGATTTCATTATATTCAAATTCACTACAATGGATGTCTTTTGAGGGTGAAATTACAGTGCAATCTACAGACTTAAATGATGAGAGATTTTTTTTTACTGATGTAGAATCATTTGACTGGTTAATTCAAACACAGAGACCTAATTGGATGCTAAAAGCAAACTTGCCAGTTGTAAAAACAGTACCTAAAGTCTTGGTTTTTGATGAAAATGGATATGATATAGCAAGAAATCGTTTCAAACTGTATTTGCGTAAGCATAAGTCGAAAGATTCTTGGGATGATATTGCAACGCTTAGCTATATCAAAACAGGTTGCTTTGACTTAAAGATAGTAAAAGGTGAACTTGTCGCTTATGATACATTTTTCAACATTGGCAATCTTAAAGTGCGGTATACAGAGCAATCTATTCACTCAGCATCTATTGTATTTGAAAATCTAGATTATTTTACCTGTAAACTTAGTGAATCAAGCCTAGTAGAAATAACAGAATCTAGTAATTGCTATTCATTAAAACTAAACACTGAATACTCAAAAATACCAACAACCATAAAAGGAGCTATCGGAAATTCAGGTAAGAAGAAATTATATTTTGATTTGCGATCTCCGTTTCAAGGTATGACTATTACTGATAGTGAAGGTCAAATAATCCTTGAAGATCAAAAATTATCTCTGGCAAACCTTTATGGTATGCGTGTTTTGAGTACAAATAATAAAGAGACTTTCTTGACTATTAAGAACAGTCTAAAAACTGATGTAAAAATCACTAAAGTTGTAAAAGAATCTACTCAGCCTGTGATTTCTTTTAAAGATGAAATTGTAAGACTTTTTTACTTAGCCGATGCTATGAATTATAGAAATACGGTTTGTCTTGAATTAAGTGAAGGCAACAATAAAAAGACGTTTGAGATTTCAGGTTTTAGTCACACGTTGGATGTTACAAATCAATTGACTAGACAGGTTGCTTTGTATAATAGTGATGATGATTTAGATCTTTTTGCTATACCAGTAAATTGTAATGCTAATGATATAGATATAATTCCGCTTGCGCGAAATGATGGTAATTACTTAATTCCAAATACGGATATCTCAGACCAGTTCATTATCATTTCTTCAAAAAAGGAAGGCAATCAGTTAATGCCGCGTTTTGTAAAAACAAGCGAAAAGGTACTAACTGTAGATAGTAAGGAGCGTATTGAAAACTTTCATAAAGAGCTTTCAATTACAGAATTTAAAGATGATATCTGGCTACAAGTTTTAAGTTATTTTAAAATTTGTACGCAATACGAACTCCCATTTTCCACTTTTGATCAGCTTAGAGCAATTTCTCGCAGCTCCGAAGTTGCAGCTAAAGCATTTCTGTTTTTAGGCATTAATCAAGTAGATACAATAGAGTATATACAGAAAGATATACCTGAATTGGAAAAGGATTTAGGTTTTTGTTTTCATTGGATTGCAGTAAGCCATTGGGGAAATTCAATCAATGAAATTAGTCAGTTAATAGGTGACCAATATTATTCATCGATATTGGAGATTGTATCGAACTATATGGGTAATAATGGACTAGAAAGTTTATTCAGAATTATGAGTGATCCTAACCAGAAAACGGAACCTGTTCTACAAAGTCATATAATAGATCTTAGATCACAGTTAGGAACTCGTGTATTGAGCGAGTTACCATACAATAGCCCAAAAATATCTAAGGATTATAATATTCAAATTGAAGATCATAAAGAAGTAAGATTACTTATCCAATCTCCTATTGCTGTAGCAGAATCTATTAACGACATACAACAAGAATTCCCCATTTGGGCTGGTAATGAAAAACGAGATGTCATAAGGCGTAACATTCAGTACAGTCAATATCTCAAACCAGACTTTTATAATAAAACCCTATTGCACGCCTTAACCAGAAGCTAAGACTATGAATTTCAGAAATTTTTATAATAAAACAGAAAATAGATTAACCGATGCTATTTTATCACTTTGGGCAACTGGAGATAAAGAGATGCAAGATTATTTTAAATTCCTTTTATCTCAAGAGCCTATTATGGCAGATGCTGTTTTTCAAAACACGTTTCCTTGGGAACAGGATAAACTAACTTTTGGCGAAACTTCAACTGTTTTTCAAGAGGAATTTATTAGCGCATTATCTTCTATTAAAGATGAGGATTTTCAATTCCCAAAAGATCGACATCCGTACAAACATCAGCTTGAGAGCTGGAGAATGTTGCTTAATAAAAATAAATCAATAGCTGTTACAACAGGTACAGGATCTGGTAAGACAGAATGCTTTATGCTTCCTGTTCTTCAAGATATTCATCAGAATTGCAAAAACCAACAAGGAATTAATGCCATTTTTTTTTTTCTATTAAATGCCTTGATGGCTAGCCAAAGAACTCGTATGCATGCTTGGTGCTCTGCATTGGACGGTGTGAATTATGCTTTGCTAACTGGCGATACACCTAACAAAGAAAATAGCAAGGAGAAAAAGAAAAAAGTACTTCCTGAGCTGGTTTCAAGAGAACAAATTAGAGAAACGCCTCCACAAGTACTTTTTACAAACCCTACAATGCTAGAGTATATGCTTGTGCGTAATGCAGACGTACCTATACTAGAAAAATCAAAAGGAACATTGCGATGGATTCTTTTAGATGAGGCGCACACCTTGACTGGATCTAAAGCTGCCGAAATGGCTTTACTTATAAGACGAGTAGTATCAGCATTTGAAGTAGATGTTAAAAACTTAAGGTTTGCAATAACCTCTGCTACGGTTGGAAGTGGTAATACAGCTACGCTGAAAAAGTTTATGTCAGATCTGTGTGGTATTTCCGCAGATCAGATAGAAGTGATTACTGGTAAACGAGTTAATAATCAAATACAAGAACAAGATATCCCTGATTTATCTGAAACATTATCCCAGCATAACATTAAGTTACTTAGAGAGAAATTTTTAAATAAGAAAGGAATCACTCAAAGTGAAATTGGAGAATATTTAAATCTCCCAAATAAGCTAGATCAACTATCGGTAATCGATACACTTGCAGAACAAAAAATAAATGGTGCTAATCTACTACCTGTTCGTGGTCATTTTTTTACGAGAGGTATTGGAGGTGTTTACGCTTGTACAAACACTAAGTGTAATAAACATAAAGATGTTAAACCAAACAAAGCATTAGGCACAATGTACACCATTGCAGGCAAAAAATGTTCCTGTGGGCACCCTTTGCTTGAGCTTGTTGCTTGTAGAAGTTGCGGTAATATGATGTTAGAAGGTGAACGATCTATGGGTGCTAAAGGTACTGATCGAGTAACTCAAAAAGCAACAGTAGGTTATGAAGCGTTTAGTATAGAAGCTGATGTCGATGAAGATGAACCACAAGAATCTACTAGCAGAAACTTGGTTAGGTTAATCAAAAATACAAGAGGTCATAATCATAGAAATCAAGAGCTGTTTCCCTGTGATATCAATCAAAATAATGAGATACAAACTGGCGATGACTTTCTGATGACAGACAATGACCAGTGCCCACACTGTGGAAATCAAAATAATAATCCCATTCATTTTAGAATATCATCTGCATTCACTAATAGAATATTGTCTGATATTGTTTTAGATCAAACAGATACAATTGATCAGCAAACAAAAACAACTCTTTATAAAGGTAGAAAGTATATTTCATTTACAGATAGTAGACAGGGAACTGCTAAAATCTCAGCGTTAATTAATATAGATAGTGAAAGTGACTGGATTCGTTATCAGGTATATCACTATCTGCTTAAGAAGTTAAATGATAATCAAGTTGATGCCAGTAACGATGAATTGTTACAAGCTAGGGCTATGTATGTAAAGCAGTTGAATGAAGCTCCTGCTTTTATGAAAAAGAAGATTGAAAAAGATATTCAGGATATCAATAATTTATTAGCTGCCGGTGGAGATAGCTTATTATCTGGCAGCAGATCATCTTGGAAAAATATTATTGAACACATAAAAGAAAAAAACGATTTTAAAACCCTTTTCAAAAAAGGAGCGAGAGGAAATAACTTAGCCACTGAAAATGAAACCTATGCAAAAGCATTGTTATATGACCAATTTGCACGTAGAATTCCTAGAGAACGTTCGCTAGAAAATTTAGGTTTGGTGAACATAGTCTATCCAAAGTTAGACGATGTAGTCGCTCCAGAAATTACAAATAAATTAGGCATCAATAAAGAGGAATGGCAATCACTTCTTAAGATAGCTGCAGATTATATAATAAGGTATAACTTCAATTTTTCTTTTGATGATGCGATGCGATTATTCACTTCTAAGTTTTATCGATCAGAACGTATTTATCCGTCCAATACTGAAATAGTAAATGCAAAAAAATGGCGCCTCTACAACCCAAATTCCATAACACAATCAAGGTTAGTTTTATTGATTTGTGCAGGATTAGATTGGCACAACAGAGTAGATATTACAGAAAGTAGAGAAGACCAACTTAACGAGCTTTTAGAAAAGATTTGGAGAACATTACAACAGAAAATTCTAAAAGTAGATGGCGATGGTTTTATTCTTGATTTTCTTGAAAGCACACAGTTCGAAATAGCAGGACAAGAATTTCTTTGTCCAGTTACAAACCGACTAGTGGATAAAGTATTTAGAGGATATTCTCCATTAATAAAAGGGAATTTAGAATCTGATAATATTTCTAACTATAAAATAGACAATACTAAAAATCATCAATTCCCAACATTCTCAAATCCGTACCATCTTGATGAGAATAACGAAACAATACCAATAGACCAGGTGGATGCTTGGTTGTCAGAAAACAGTCAGGAAGCAAGAGATAAGGGACTATGGAACGATTTACACGAGCGCATCTTTGATTATGATAAGTTATACCTAGCAGGAGAGCACTCTGCACAACAAGATAAAACAAGACTTAAAGAGTTAGAAGCACAATTTGAAAACGGAGAGATTAATATCCTTAGCTGTTCTACCACGATGGAAATGGGTGTAGATATAGGCGGTATCTCTGCTGTCGTAATGAGTAATGTGCCACCTATGCCAGCAAATTATTTACAAAGAACTGGACGAGCTGGTCGTCGAGCAGAAAACAAATCACTAGCCTTAACATTTTGCGCGCCTAATCCTATTGGATTGCGCACTATGAATAATCCTAAATGGGCACTAGAGCATAAAATAGCGCCTCCTATTTTAGCCTTTGATAGTAGAACTATTGTTGAAAGACACTTGAATTCTTTGCTGTTTGGAAATTTCATTAGAAATCAAGAAAATGAAAACAGAGGCCTAAACGTTAGAGAAAATATTGAAAAATTCTTTTATGAAGATACACCAACTATCGCGCATAGCTTTCTAAATTGGTTAGATAGTATTGACCCTTCAATTATAAAAGATCAGCTAGAAAATGTAGTTAAAGACACACCACTTGAAGACGACAGTCCCGAAGAATTAATCGCAAAAGTATCTGACAATTTTAAGCAGATCTCCGAAAGGATACGAAATCAAAGAGATGGCTTTGACAAAAAACTAGAAGAGTTAAAAATTCAGTTTGGTGATGCTAGTCCAGCCTACAAAGCTGTTGGTTACAGAAAAGGTCAATTTTTACAAAAATTTGTTCTTAATTATTTAGCAGAAGAAAGTTTCTTGCCTAATGCTGGATTACCTACTGGTATTGTCGAATTTGAAAAAATCACAATGTCAGATTTAAGGAGTAAAAACCCTAAGCTAAAATCAAATCCAAGTTATCCTATCGCTAGGGCACTCACAGAATTTGCCCCTGGTAATAGTATTCTAATTGATGGTCTCAATTATAAATCTTCTGGTATTGTAATGAAAAATAACTGGGGAAGATCTGCTGATAGAAACGCGATTCAAGGTTGTCAAAACTGTGGATATCAGCGTACGGTTGATATAGAGCAAAAAGTTAGCGATACTTGTCCTAAGTGTAATATTGGAGCTTTTCAAGGTTTAGAATTAGGAGAACATAAAGGTCCACTTACAGAACTTATTGAACCTGCTGGTTTTTCTATTGATTTATATAGTACACCTACTCGAGTAGTTTCAGAAAAAAGTAAGCCACAATATTTAGAACCACTTCTTTTAAATATTGAACCTTGGGCTAACAATCAAAACCGCTTTATTGATTTTAGAACGAGCGCTAATCAAAAAGACACCCAGATACTTTTTTATAATACTGGTGAAGGCGAAGGCTATAGTTTATGTTTAGATTGTGGTAAGGTAGAAACTTCTACTGAAAAATTAGAAGGTCATAGAAGACTTAGAGGTGGTAAAGATAGTGATGGGGAAAGTAAGTGTTCTGCACAAAACATAAGAGAACATATTATTTTAGGAAGTAGATTCAAAACAGATTTTACTGAGATTCGTTTAAAAAACAGAAACCAGTCCTTTGTAAATGATAAGAAACTTGCCTATTCTCTCGGCGTAATTTTCACTAAATCCCTAGCAGAATATCTTGCTATAGAAGAGGCAGAGTTAGGTTTCGGGATTAAGCAATATAAAGGGTGTCAAACCATATTTATTTATGATACTGCCAAAGGTGGCGCTGGTTATGCCTCTCAATTTAGATGGTATGCAGAAAAAATATTAAAACTTGCTTTAGATGTATTACAAAACTGTGATTGCCAGACTGCTTGTACAAAATGTCTTATTGATAGAAGCACGCAGTGGCATATTGAGGATTTAGATCGTCATCTAGCCATAAAGTGGTTGCAGTCTGCAATGGAAAATCAATTGCCCGCAACATTACAATCTGATGATGATAACGCAAGTTTTGTGTTTGGTTCTCTTGTTGACGAGATTAATTTATTAAAGTATCAGCAAGGCATCAAAGAAGTAAACATTCACATCAATAATAAAATTTCAGATTGGCAAATAGATGATGTCATATGGATTGATAAATTAAAAAGAGATAGAATTAAGGTAAATCTTGTTGTCGAAGGTGCTGTTGATTTTAGTAATAATCAAGAAAAATTATCGGCATATCTATTATCGCATAATTTCAATTTAAAACAAGGTAGTAATGCTACAATTATAGAGTATCCTATTCACTTATCTGTCAGTTTGCATAATGGAAAAACAATAGATTATATATCTAAAGGAGACTATGACGAATTAAGTGAAGATTGGACATCAGGCATTACTGAAAAATTCTTTAAAGTAGAAAATACGACTGTAAAACAATATGCTGATTTTGTTGTGCCTCAAATAGCCTCTGGTAATTTATACGAGTCGAGAATTAAAGGAAGCATCCCGAGAAATAGTCAGAGTAATGATATTGCACAATTAATGACTTTAAATCTGAATAATAGTCAAGATTTGCTTTCTAAAATAGCAAATCAAACTTTTGAAGTTTCTTACTACGATAAATACAATCAGTCAGAATTTTCACTTCGATTAATGCTACAATTCATAAATCAATTGAAAGAGGTATGGCCTATTCAAATATCTGGACTTACTATCCACCTAGCCAAATCAGACTTCAGAGGACCTAACTATCCAGAATATATAATCCATAATTATAAAGAGTTAGATGATTATGTCTATGACTTAAAAGAACTGGCAACTCATTTTGACTTTGATGTACATTTTAAAGAAGCACAACGCTTGCCACATTACAGATACTTTGACTTTAAGTCTCAAGAAACTTCGTTTACTATAAGAATTGATGCTGGGATTGCCCACGGTTTAAAACCTATAGAGCGATTAACGTCAAGAGATATGAAAATGGAAAATCAAGTATTTAATATTAGAAAAGATGTAGGCTATGATTTAATTTATAATATAAGTATTGAAGATTAAAATAGATGTGCACTTAGTTTGCACAGCAAATTGTTTTATTTGCAACGTTGAATAAAATAATCACGCTTTCGCGAAAGCATAAAAAACATAAACCCATTACCCTAATATGATCACAGGAACATTAAAATCCCAAATAGACGCCATCTGGAATACCTTCTGGACAGGCGGTATATCAAATACCATTACCATCGTAGAGCAACTCACGTATTTAATCTTTATCAAAGATCTTGACGAGACCGAGACACGCAACGAGCGTATGGCAAAACGACTTAAAAAAGACTTCAATCCCATTTTTGGCGCAGACCAGCAAGACTTCCGTTGGAAAAACTTAAAGGAAATGGACGTGCAAGCACGCCACGAAATTTTTAATAACTCTGTAAACGGTATTTTCCCATTTATCCGCAGTTTGGGTAACGAGAAAAGCCTGTTTAGCACCTATATGAAAGATGCCAGTTTTGGTATTAATAAAGCAGCCACACTAGACCAGGTAATGGAAAAACTGGAACGTGTAGATATGTCTAACCAAGACATAAAAGGCGATATCTATGAGTACCTGTTGTCAAAACTAGAAGGTGGTGGTACCGCTGGCCAGTTTAGAACACCGCGCCACATTATTAAGTTAATGGTGGAGCTTATGCAACCTACGCTAGACGATACCATTTGTGATCCTTCTGTAGGAACGGCCGGATTCCTAGTAGCGGCTAAAGAATATATAGACAAGCACTATGACGTGACTGAGCTAGACAAACACAGCGAGCATATCAATAAACGTATGTTTAATGGTACTGAGTTTGATGCCACAATGCTACGTATTGCCTCTATGAACCTGTTTTTGCACGGTGTGGAGGAACCTAACATTGTAGATGTAGATGCCGTAAGTAAAGATAATGAGGTGAGCGATGCCTATACACTCGTACTGGCAAACCCACCATTTAAAGGCACTATAGATAAAGAAAGTATCGCACCAGGACTGCGCAATGTAACCGATACGACTAAGACCGAATTACTCTTTCTTGCCCTGATGCTACGCCAGCTTAAAAAAGGTGGTCGTGCAGCGGTGATTGTGCCAGATGGTGTACTTTTTGGCAGCGGTAAAGCCTTTAAAAGCATACGTAGCGAGATTGTAAAAAATCACAAACTAGAAGCCGTTATTTCATTGCCCAGTGGTGTGTTTAAACCCTATAGTGGTGTAAGTACTGCTATTATCATTTTTACTAAAACCGATAATGGCGGTACGGATAATGTATGGTTTTACGATATGCTGGCAGATGGTAAATCACTAGACGATAAACGCAATCTTTTAGTAGATGAAGAAGCGTTTAATAATTTCGCTTTCGCGAAAGCGCTAGACCATAAAAACCTTGAGGCACTAGCTGCCGAGCACGAGAAATTTAACCTACCACAGATTTTAAACCACTACCGCTATTTAAAAAGTGAGTACTGGGGAAAAATGCACGATAGTAATGGCGAGCTATTACACGTACACGATGTGCCAGAAAACTTAGGCTTTGACAAATTTATGGAAGGTACCTGTACCCATAATTATGCAGACCGTACCTCGCAGTCCTTTCTCGTACCATTTAAAGAAATACAAGAAAACGACTGGGATTTATCCATTAACCGCTACAAAGAAATCGTGTATGAAGAAGTGGAATATGATGCGCCTGCCGATATAATTGATAGGATTGGTAATTTATCTGAGGAGCGTGATAAGATAATGGCAAAACTAAATTCAATATAGTAATTATGGATTTAGAGAATTTGAAACTAAATACTGTTCTGGAATATGAACAGCCTACCAAATACATTGTGGAATCAACTGATTACGATGATGATTTTGATATTCCAGTTTTAACCGCAGGCAAATCTTTTATTTTAGGTTATACAGATGAAAAAACTGGAATGTTTGAAAATGTTCCAGCTATTATATTTGATGATTTTACAACATCTTTTCATTATGTCGATTTTCCTTTTAAAGTGAAATCTTCTGCTATGAAGATGCTAACACCTAAAGAAGACTTTGTTGATCTAAAGTATGTATATCAACAAATGAAACAAGTAAGAATTGATACGCTACTGCATAAACGATATTGGATTTCAAGATTTTCAGAGAAGACAATACCTTTTCCTAAAGTTGACATTGATAATAATAATTCAAAAACCCAACAACGCATCGCCAGCATACTAGATGATGCGGCAGCCTTACGTGATAAAACCGCACAACTCCTTACCGAGTATGACCTACTGGCGCAGTCTATCTTTTTGGAGATGTTTGGGGATGTTGTTAACAATCCTAAGAATTGGGAAACGCAGACTATTGAGCAATTAGTAATTGATGAAAAAGGATCTATAAAAAGAGGTCCATTTGGAGGTGCATTAAAAAAAGAAATATTTGTAGAAAAAGGATATCTAGTTTACGAACAATATCACGCATTAAATAATGACTTTGATTTTGAACGATATTACATCAACCAGGAAGACTTTAAAAGGCTTAAAGGCTTTGAAGTTAAATCTGGAGATATCATAATAAGTTGTTCAGGTGTTTATCTGGGTAAACTTGCTATAATTCCAGAAAATGCAAAAAAAGGCATCATTAATCAAGCTTTATTAAAAGTTTCATTGGACGAGACTAAAATGCGAAAAGATTTTTTTGTTTTTCATTTCACCCAACAAAACTTTAGGGATAAATATTTTGGAGCCAACAGAGGTGCTGGAATACCAAACTTTCCTCCAATGGCTCGTTTTAAAAAGTTTCCATTCATAAATCCACCCATCGAACTTCAAAACCAATTTGCAGAGAAAATAGCCTTAATAGAGCAACAAAAAGCACTTGCAAAACAAGAGTTACAAGAAAGTGAAGATTTGTTTAACTGCTTGTTGCAAAAGGCTTTTAAGGGTGAGTTGGTGTGATGGACTCTAGGAGATTGTTTGGTAAAATGTATAGAAGAAGAAATATGATAGATATAGATTTTGAATTCCACCCTATTGGACAAGGTTTATTTTATTCTGGAATTTTCAATCATAGAAATGGCAATCAATTTTCTATGGTGTATGATTGTGGTTCAGATTCTACACCATCAAAATATTTAGAAAATCAAGTTGATGAATTTGTTAATCGTTTAGTTGATGACGATGATAAGAAGCTTGACGTTTTGTTTGTGTCTCATTTTCATAGAGATCATATAAACAGAATATCGTATTTACTTAATAAAACAAATGGAGCCAAAAATGTAATTCTTCCATATCTAAAGGAAAATGAAATGTTTTTGGCTCTTTTCGATTTTATAACAGGAGATGATTTCGTAGATAGTCAAGGGAATTTTAACGAAGATATTTTTAATTTAATATCAAGCCCGGTCTCCTTTTTCAGAGAAAGAAAAGTTGATAAAATCATTTTTATTCATCCTGATAATGACGATGATAAAGATGAAAATTTTGGAAACAATGAAGGAAAACCTGACAATCCAGACTCGCCCAACTTTCAATTTAACTTTGAAATAAATCTAAAGCCAAATCAAAAAGAGACTTCAAAAGATTCCGATGTAATTCACTTCTATTCAAAAGGTATCCTTAGTGTTAATCGATTTTGGGAATTTAAATTATTTAATAAGCCAAGAGCTAGTGAAACGGTAGATGCTTTTAAAGAAGTGATTAAAATATTAATCAAATCAAAAGATTTAAGTCCAAGCAAAATTAGTTTATTTATAAAATCAAATAAAAAAACATTTAAAAAGGATTTTCAAACAATTTATTTTAAGCATTTTGGAAAAGGTGAATTAATTAACCAAACAAGTTTAATTGTTTATCACGGCGCAACTAACAATGACCTTTGGAAAAATCCATATTTTTATCATCCTTTTCCTAGTAGATACACAGGAACTTTTTTGTGTGCTGATATCACTTTAGATGTGACTTGTATAAATGACTTAAAAAGGAAATGGATTCACTACAATAAATATTTCGATAACGTGGTGCTCTTTCAAGTCCCACATCACGGTTCAGAAAACGATATGGATTTGCAGGTTTTTCAAGAATTTACAAATACAGAAGTCTGGCTTATCAATTTTGGTTTAGGTAATACACACGATCACCCGCGACAGAAGATTGTGAATATGCTTGCCGACAGTGCTGGAGTACACAAAATTGTTTTAAATACTCAGATTAAACCTTTTTATTACCATTTCAGATATTATCGTTGAAAATAAGATATAGCTTACTGATTTATATAAATACCCATTATAGGGTATTCTTGCTAATTTGTAAATAACTTACTTTAGGGATACTTAAAACCAACCATACTTATGAAGATTTTTTTATCTACTCTATTCTTACTAATGATTTTCAACTTACAAGCTCAAGATGAAATCTCAATAACTAACGCCCAAATACTTGATAATGCTACTGTTATTAAAACAGTAAAAGTTTATGATTGTAAAGTGAAAATTTTGAAAGGAAGCACCCATAAAAAAGTTAGTACTTACAAGAACAAGGATGTAGTACACACCGTAACTACCGAAAATAAAGTTTTAACTGCGGCGGATGAAACAGAAATACCAATTGAAAAAGAGGTGAAAATTAAACTGACGAATTTTAGTGGTAAAGCATCTATTTATAGTAAAAAAGATAAGCCTGGTAGACTCTTTGTTGATTATTGGCTAAATCCTTTACATACTATTACAGCGTATTCTAATGTTGTAGTAACCAACTATTCTTTACAATGTCCTAAAAACTTAGCTGCTATAAGTTATAAAGATTTTAGAATAAAAGATTCCACATCAAGAAAAATCGCGACTTCAGAGAAATATTATCTATTTGAAATAAGTGCTGATAAATTTAGAGCTTATAATAAAAATAGATCAACTTCTCCTGATTGGTTTAAATTCACTAACAAAATAATCAAAGTTTATAAATATCCTAAGGGTACCAAAAAAGATGCAAAAACTGGTAATAACGATTTGAGTTTTGATCCGGCTGCAACAGAACTTGATTATGTTTTAGTGGATAAATATGATAGAGACGCCACTTATGAGTTAGAGATCAAAAACAGACAGGCTTTATCATTTACAACTAGAGAATTTGAAGTAGGGCCATTAACGCTTCCATTTAAATACAGGTTTGGTTACGATGATGTAAAACCTCAATTCGAAGCAGATGTTAATATTGGAGCGTTTGCAGGTTTTCAGATTGGAACTAAATCTTATCGCAAGGAACAAGGAAAGAGTTTGGCATTACCATCTATAACATACAATTGGGGAGTGTTTTTAAGTCTTTCAGCAATACCATTAGATCAATTTAATACAACTGCTGGCAAGAGTCCATATACGGAAGATGAAAAATCATCTTTAGGTACATTATCAGGTGGTCTTGGTTTTATCTTAGATTTTAATAGACTAAATGTTGGTATTTTTGGAGGTATTGAATCTGGTTTTGGATCAGAGGCAAAGAACTGGAATTACAATAATCAATTATGGCTAGGCTTAGGCTTGGGATATGATTTGAATAATTTCTTTAAAAAGAAATAGAATTCATAAAATGTAATTAATGAATAGACATTTAAACTTATTTAGAACGTTCAGTCAAAATGTTTCAGCTGAGAATATTGAAGATAATCTTAGTCGTGCATTTGTAATTTGTTTAAAAAATGACTCGCTACTACGTTATGAATTTTTGCGAAGTATTTTTTATGATAGTAACCAAGAAAGCGTTTTTGAAAACTTGTTTTCAGATGTTTCTAGTAAAGATAACTGGACCATAGATATTCAGATTGATACAACAAATATTCAAGGAGAATTCTCTAAGGTTTTTGCAATCGCAATGAGCGGATTACCAATTGATTTTAGGAATTTTTTTAATAATTCTAATAACAATGGCAAAAAACATTTTACTGATGTTTTTATGTCAATAAATGATATTGCTTTTTGTATTGAAGTAAAACGAGATAGTACAGATTGTAGCTTACAGTTGTATCAACAAGTAGCTGCACTTCTAGATGAAGAGCTAAGTACTGATAATACAATACCGATAGACTATAATTGGAAAAGAGTTATGGCTCTTGTTAATCGTATAAACGGTTTTCATCAAATGATGAGTCAATCTTCTGTTTTACTTTCAGATTTTACGACTTTAGTACAAAGCCATAATGCAAATTGGATTCCGATTGCACCATTAACGAGTTTGCCTAATAATGTGTCGGCAGAACGTAAAATATACCAACGTTTCACAGCTGCCTTAAAATCAATAGATTCTGAAGAACATCCTATTTTGGACTATAATGATCGTATAGGGTTACAATTAAATTTTGGTTGGGCAAGAGAGGTTCTGCTTTATATATCTCAAGAAAAAGACGAAAGTTTAACTTTGAATTTTGGTATTTGGCCAGGTAATACAAAAGGTCAAGGAACAAAAGTTTTAAACCTTATAGAAAAGCACGAAAACTGGATTCCTCCGAGTGACTTAGTAATAAATAGTCAGTCTTTTGTAGTAGGTTCTGGCTACGAACTAAAGTTTTGCCACTTTAATAAATATATTACTGGCATAACATTAAGTGATGGTGATATAAGAGAAGGCAAAAAGTTGATTTCTTGGCACGTCCATTGGAACCATACAGGTAAGCACCTTAGAGAAAACTGGGATAAATTAGAGCAGTTTTTAGATGATTATACCATTGAAGGTTACGATTGGAAAGAAAAAATGAATTGGAAAGATAATTTTGAAAATACTAACAGAAATTATTTAACAATGTCCGCAGGTTATTTTTTAGAAACTGCGGTTCCTATGAGCCATTTGCAGCAAGTAGATAAGAGTATGGAAAATTTAGAACCACTGGCTAATTTTATCTTAGAAGTAAAGGAACAATATAAAAACCTATTTTCATAAATTGAATTATAATAAAGAACCATACCCAACTGATTTACAGGAATTATTAGTATTAGCGAAGCATATTACAAGTGAGATAAGTCACAAACTTAATGATCAGAGTAGTCCTGCTTTATATGATTTATATATGGAAATGCATAAAACCTGTGGAGCGAGACCTGAGTATTCTGTTATAAGAGATAAAAAAGCATTTGACAATTTAGGATATGTACCAAATATTAAATCTGGTAAATCAAAATCGTTAAATGAATTTAAAGGACTATATGTTTTTGGTGAAGAAACAGCAGATAAAGTAGTTCCTGTATATGTTGGGATAAGCAGAACTGTATATAGAAGATTACGTCAACACGGTTATGGCAAATTACACAATCAATGTTCACTTGCTTATTTAATGGCAAAGGATAATAATAAGAATATTGAGCGAGCGACTATTCATAAAGAATTTGAAGAAGAATTAATAAATAAAAAAGAGTTAGTTAAATCTTTCAAAGTAGCCTTATTTCCTGTAAGAGAGGACTATAATCTTTATTTTTTGGAAGTTGCAATAGCAGGAATATTAAAAACAAAGTGGAATTCTTTCCGCACACATTAGTACCTTTATAGCTTATGACAGAAACTAAACTACGAGCATTATTACAACAAGGAGAAGGCACTCAGGTAGAGTTTAAGGCAGCAAGTATAGGCCTTAACCGCGATGCGTTCGACTCTATTTGTGGTTTTTTAAATCGTAGTGGTGGTTATCTTATTTTAGGAATTAATAATGCAGATAACAGCATTACTGGTGTACAAGAAAATCAGGTACAAAACATAGTAGATAATATTGTTACAGGCGCTAATAATCCAGAGCGTTTAAATCCGCCCTATTACTTATCGCCAGTAGTAAACTCAGTAGACGGCAAACAGGTCATATCCCTTTATGTGCCAGAGAGTTCTCAGGTACACGCTACACGAGGTAAAATTTTTGATCGCAATCAAGATGGCGATTTTAATATTACTAAAAACAACGATTTAGTATCTCAGTTATACTTGCGCAAGCAAAACAGTTATTCAGAAAATCAAGTATTTCCTTATGTACAGCTTACTGATTTCAAAGCCAGTTTGTTTGATAAAGTAAGAAGTCTAGCGAGAAACATACAACCTACGCATCCTTGGCTCGCGATGAATAATAAGGAATTGCTTCGATCTGCAGGATTGTTTAAGCGTGATATGAAAACTGGTGATGAAGGCTACACACTAGCTGCTGTGCTTCTATTTGGTACAGATGAGTGTATACAAAACGTGTTAGCTCATCATAAAACAGATGCTATTGTACGTATAGAAAATACAGATCGTTATGACGATCGTGATGATATACGTACAAACCTTATAGAAAGCTACGAGCGTTTAATGGCTTTTATAGGAAAGCATCTACCAGAAAAATTTACCATTATAAACGGTCAACGTGTTAATGTACGTGATAATCTCTTTAGAGAAATTATTGGGAATTTATTAGTACATAGGGAATACACAAATCCTTTTCCTGCAAAACTCATTATAGAAGCAAATCAAGTAAGAACGGAAAACTGGAACAAACCGCACGGTAATGGTGCTATAGATCCTACTAATTTTTCGCCATATCCGAAAAACCCAATAATAGCTAAGCTTTTTAAAGAAATAGGCTGGGTAGATGAATTAGGATCTGGCGTAAGAAACACACATAAATTTCTAGAGCTTTATACACCAGGAGCAACACCTACATTTACAGAAGGAGATGTATTTGAAATTGTAATTCCTATTGAAGGAGAGACTGTAGCAATTACGCCACAAAAAGCTAGTACAAAAACTGAGGAGAAAACTGAGGAGAAAACTAGGGAGAAAACTAGGGAGAAAATTATAAGATTACTTAAAAATAGAAACACTCTAAGCGCTAATGATTTATCTGAAATTATAGGTGTTTCAGAAAGTGCCATAGAAAAACACATCGTAAAATTAAAAAAACAAAAAATACTAAAACGCATAGGTCCTGATAAAGGAGGTTATTGGGAGATTATAGAGTAACAATGATAAAAAAACATCAGTGTGAATAAGAGGTGACTATAAAAGGAATAACATAAATGAGTACAAACTTTCATTTTTTAGCAACAGAATTTACGGTCTTTTATGACAGAGCTCAAAAAGCAGAGCAGCTCGTTATAACAGATCCGCGTACTTCGCTTGTATATAGTCGTATGGCGCTAGAGGAAGCCATACACTGGATGTATGCAAATGACCAAGAGCTAGAGACTCAATATGACACTTCTCTACACAATCTATTAGTACAACCATCATTTAAAGAACAGTTTAATCATAAATTATACAGCGAGTTATTCATTATAAAAAAGGCAGGAAACCTCGCTGCACACAATAAACCAGTTACAGATATTGACTCGCATAAAGCCATAGATGCTTTATTTTATTTCAGTAAATGGTTTATAAAGTCGTATGCACAAGAATCAGTACCTGAGTTAGGGATTTTCGATTTTGACTGTATCCCTAAAGAAGGTAGTAGCACGCTTTCGCGAAAGCAAATACAACAACTACAAGAGCAACTAGATAAAGAACTTGATGGATATCAAGAACAACTTAAATCCAAAGAAGAAGAACGACAGCAACTTGCAGATGAAAACGAGTTGTTTAAAAAACAAATAGAAGCCTTACAAGCCCAAATAGAGGTTAATAAAGTAGAAGCTAATGTAGCCGATGAAGTACAGCATCCACGTAATGAAGCAGAGACACGTAAATATCTTATAGATGTAGCATTACGCGAGGCCGGTTGGGATTTACAGGGTGTAAATGATAAGGAGTACAAAGTACAGTATATGCCTAAATCTACAAACGTTTCTGAAACGGGCTATGTAGATTATGTGTTGTGGGATGATGATGGTTTACCACTAGCGCTAGTGGAAGCAAAGAAGAGTTTAGAGAGCGCCAGTAAAGGTGAAAATCAAGCACAACTATATGCAGACAGCTTAGAAAAAATGCACGGTCGTCGTCCTGTAATGTACTACAGTAATGGATACGAAATCTTTTTGTGGGACGATCAATTTTATAAACAATCAAGACGCGTTCACGGCTTTTATACGAAGGCAGAATTACAAACAGCGATGTTCCGTCGTACCCATCGTAAAGACATACGCACAGCACCTATTGATACCGATATTTCTGGACGATCGTATCAAATGCGTGCTATAAAAAGTATTGCAGAGCATTATGCTGGAAATGATAAAAGTGATGGTAAACTAATAGGAACAAACAGAGGTGCATTGTTAGTACTTGCAACCGGAACTGGAAAAACCAGAACTTCTATAGCTTTTTCAAAATTGATGTTAGAGTGTAATTGGGCAAAACGCATTTTATTCCTTGCAGATAGAACAAGTTTAGTAGACCAAGCTAAGCGTAATTTTGTAAAACACTTGCCAGAACACACTAGTGTAAATTTATTAGAAGAAAAAGACAATCCAGATGCTCGTTTTGCCTTTTCTACCTATCAAACAATGATGGGATTAATAGACCGTAGCCGTGATGAGGAAGCGCGCTTTTATGGCGTAGGCCACTTTGATTTAATTATTATAGATGAAGCTCACAGATCTATTTATAAAAAGTACAAGGCCATATTCGAGTACTTTGATGCTTTATTTTTAGGACTTACCGCAACACCAAAAAATAGTATTGATAAAAATACGTATCATATTTTTGGATTGGCAGACAAGTCTCCTACAGATGCATACACTTTTCAAGAGGCTGTTGATAATAAACACTTGACACCATATAACACAATTGAAATACCGACTAAGTTTCTTAGAGAAGGTATTAAATATGATGAATTGTCTGAAGAAGAGCAAGAGGAGTTTGAAGAAGAAATACTAGATGGTGAAGAAGCTACAGGTAACGAGTGGATTTCTTCTTCAGAATTAAACACCTGGTTGTTTAATAAGCCTACAGCTATTAAAACGTTGAAATATGTTTTAGAAAATGGTATCAAGAAACGTGGCGGTGATGAGTTAGGTAAAACCATCATTTTTGCTAAAAACAGAAAGCACGCACAGTTTCTTAAAGATACCTTTATGGAACTGGATAAAGAGCTATTTGGTAACGATTACGTTAAAGTAATCACACATAGTGAGCCTAAAGCTAAAGAGTTTATCAATAGATTTTGTGATGAAGAAAAAGCGCGCTTGCCACAAATAGCGATTTCTGTAGATATGATGGATACAGGAATTGACGCGCCTAGTTGTGTTAATTTAGTTTTTTACAAACCGGTGCGATCCTATGCTAAGTTTTGGCAAATGATAGGTCGTGGTTCTAGACTACGTCCTGATCTTTTTGGACCAGGCGAAGACAAAGAAAATTTCTTAATTTTTGATCTCTGTGGAAATTTCGAGTTCTTTAATGAAAACCCAGAAGGAATTGAAACCACTACTCAAAAAAGTCTAACAGAAGTGCTTTTTGGTCTCCGTTTACGGCTAGCAGAGTATTTAAGAAGCAATCAGTTTCTAGAAGACAAATTACTACAAGCGTTTAGAACAGAGTTATTAGATGGCTTACACGGCGATATTTTACGGTTAGACTTAGAGCGATTTGACGTGAAAATGAAACTAGAGATTGTTCACGAGTTTGGTAATGATAATAGGAAAATCTGGAATCATTTATCAAAACGTGATGCAAAGCGCATAGAAGATGAACTGGCATCACTAGTAAAGCCTCAAAAAGGTGATACTGACCTTGCCAGATATTACGATAAACTGCTGTTTACACTCATAACAAAACGCCTTGAAACACCTAATAGTGAAGAATATGTAAATAGCTTTATGATACCTATCTCAAAAGTAGTAGGGACATCTAGAAAGCTTTTGAAGAAAACCACCATACCTGCTGTCAAATCTAAAGAAGATTTAATCAAGTTACCCTTAGAAGAAGACTTTTGGAAAGTAAATGGCATTGTACATCTTGAAAAATTAAGAAAAGGAGTTCGCGAGTTAGTGAAGTATATAGATCCTGTAGACCAGCGTTATGTCACAACAGATTTTACAGACTATATATTAGATGATAAAATAAAAACTGGAAGCTTTGTTAAAGAAGATGGTGCAGTTTATACACCGTCACCTTTTCAGAATAATGTGTATCGCCTAGAGGAATTAATTCGAAAAAATGAAAATCATATCACCATTACAAGGATTAGAAAGGGAGAAGCTATAACAAAGGCAGAGCTTCAAGCTCTAGAAGTTATGCTGTTTAAAGGTGGTATTGATAAAGAAGCAATTGAGAAAGAGATAGGTTCTCAATTCAGCTTGGTAAAATTTATTATTTCATTGATGGGCTTAAGCTCTGAAAAGGTGGATGCTGCTTTCGCGAAATTTGTTAATGACTATCAACTTAATGCAATACAAATAGAGTTTCTAGATACTATTAAAAAATTCCTCACTACTAACGGACAGATAGAACCTAGCAAATTATATGATGCTCCGTTTAAAAACTATCACAGCTTAGGTATAGATGGCGTTTTTACAGAACAACAAGCTGATAAAATCTTTGAGATTGTGAGTAATTTTAATAATAGCTTAATAGGTTAAAAGCAATTTTTACCTATTGTTTCAAGATGTGCAAATAGACTGCACATTTATATTCCATATTTGCACTGTTCAACTAAAAACAGATTGCATTATGGAAAAAGACTATTTCAAATACTACCATCCTCAGTTTTTAATCTTTCTGATTGTTGGTGCCTTCTTTTTAATCTATTTCACCAAAAAATCCCTAGGACTTTCTCTATCTGTTTTTGGCGTTCTTTCATTGGTAATTATATCCATCACAAAATACCTATGGAAATTTAAGCCATTTAGTTGGTTTATCAAGTTTAAATGTTGCGCACTCAACCTGAATAAAACCATAACTGATTTTATGTCAGTAAGATGTAAGAAAGACTTTAAGTATTTCAACGTCAATAAAAAACAGTTAATCTGTTTTAATCACTTTTTAAATAGTTCATAATGACAGCTTGGCAAATTAAGAAAGTCTTAACAGTTTGGAACAGAGGTTGCCAATTATCAAGCATAAAAAAAAGTCCCAACATTCGACCGGAAGGACTTTTTAGAATTTAAGTGAGTAGTAGAACGTAAAGGTTACTACCCCATTTTTTGTGGCGCAAATATAGCGTGTTCTATTCTCTTCACAAAATCTCCTTATTTCCTTTCGCGGTTTAGGCCTATCGTCTGTAAACGTTAGCCACTTTAATAAATTAGAATACAAATGGAAAATTTTCATTTAGTACACGATGATGGTGTGTACAAACTTAAAAGAGAGAATGCGCAACGCGCTTCTAAAATTATTGACTCTAACAAGCAGGATGCTATTAAATCAGCTAGAGATTTTATCCAGAATCAAGGTGGTGGCTCTTTAAAAATTCACAAGAATAAGGGTGGTTTTCAAGAAGAGAGAACATATCCTCGAGCTAATGACCCTAAAGAATCTAAAGGATAGTATATGGAGAAAAGTTACTTGAAATATTATAAGCCTGGAGCTATAGTACCTTTTATTCTTATTACAGGTACAATCATAAGTGCGGCAGTATCTAGAATAGTTACATCAATAGTTGATGGTTTTGGTTTTAACTATTACCAATTTCCTTCGACGACCATTCTAATAGGTCTTTTAATCTTAGGCATAGATAAATTTCTTTGGAAGTATAAACCTTTTAAGTGGTTACTGTGGATAGAAGATGTATCAGGTCGCTATGAAGGTGAAATAACCTTTAATAGTTATCTGGATGGTACTACTGAGAATAGGTCGTTTGCTCTTGAAATTGAACAAACGGGCTCATTAATAAAATTGAAAACCTATTTCAATGCAATTTCTGGAGATACATCAGAGTCAGAAAGTAAACTTATAAGTCTTAGAAAAGACGAGTTTGGGCATATGACGATTTTTATGAATTATCATAACAAAGGGAATTCAGTTTTAGAAATCCCCGAGCATTACGGGACAAATATTTTAGAGTTATTCGATGGAACGATAAAAGGGAAATATTATACAAACAAAAACCCTCAAACCTGCGGTATAATGAGCGCTAAGTTTGTAGGAAAAGAACTAAAAAAAAGATATTAAATGGCAGTATTAAATAAAGAATACAACAAGTTTGATAAAGAAATCAAACTTAACGACAGTAGAAAAGAATCATTAAAAAAGAGCAGAAAAGAACTGCGTAAAAAAATCAAAAAGTGGTTTAAAGAGAATAAGCCTAACGAGATAAAACCAAAATTCGGAAGCCAAGGCTCTTTTGAAATGAACACTACTATTAATCCTATTGTTGTTAAAGACGATGAAGGAAATAGTTTGAGAAAGTACGACCTTGATGACGGAGTATATTTCATATATAAAGATGAAGAAGACACAAAACATTCTGTTAATACTTGGCACGATTGGATTTTCAAAGCTACTGATAATCATACCGGTAAGGATTCAATCAGGAAAACAAGTTGTGTCAGAGTCGTATTTGCAGACGGTCATCACATAGACTTACCTATCTATTATAAAGAAGACGGCGTTATTGAATTGGCTCATAAATCCAAAGGTTGGTTAGAAAGCGATCCAAAAGAGTTTTATGAATGGTTTAATGAAAAGAAAAAAACAAGGTTAAGACTAGAGGCTGTTGTTCGATGCTTAAAGGCTTGGAAAAACTTCAGAGAGGACAAAAACACTAATCTTAAATTACCTAGCGGTTTTGAGTTGACCATACTGGCAACAAATAATTATGTTAATGCTGATAATTTAGACGAGGCTTTTAGAGATACGGTAAAAGCTATAGATGAAGAGCTTAATAAGCGCGATGGTTTCAAATGCTATCGCCCTACCACGCCATCAAATGAGGACGTTTTTGAAAACTACAGCGAAACAAGAAAGTCTAATTTCTTGAACACACTTACTAGCTTAAAAAATGACTGTATAAAAGCTTCAGAAGAAAACAACTTTAAAACAGCATCTATAATTCTTAGAAACAATCAATTTGGAAATAGATTTCCATTAGGTGAAGATAAAGACGAGAAAACTAGGAGTAATAACTTGAAGAATTCTCTAGGTACAGCTATTATAAAGCCCAAACCTTATGCATTTTAAGGATGAGCTTGATGCTGTTTTAGCTAAACACAGAGGTCTAGTTTACCACTTAGACAATAACTCTTTAAGTGGTGAGCTATTTTTACCAGATGGAGATAGCTATGAAGTACAGATTAAACTAGATAGGTATCCAGAATTATTCCCAATCGTACTTGAGACTGGTGGCCGTATTCCTAATAAAATGTATAGGCATATCTACACCGACACAGGTTCTTGTTGTTTTACAACAGCCGCAAAGTCACAAATTTTATTAAAAACTACTATTAGGTCTCTTTTACTATTCATAGATGAAATAGTGATAAGATATTTTGAGAACAATTCTTATTATGAAATTAACGGAGCGTATTCATTTGAAGAGTATGATCACGGTTCTAAAGGAGTAGTTCAATCGTATCAGGATGTTTTAGGAATAACGGATGTCAAAAGTATCGCTAAGTTAATTGTACAGCGTTTAAATAACGATAAATTAAGAATAAGAGATTTATGCTATTGCAAATCAGGCAATACTTTAAAAAAATGCTGCAATGGGAAACATAGTATATACTATCGTCAATTTAGAATGATTGATAAACGAATTCTAACTAACGATTTACATCATTTTTCAAAAGTATTAGGATTATGATGGATGAGTTGAAACATTTATATGCCCGCTTCAATTATACCGATGACAAAGGTTTTATAGTAACTGTTCCTACTGGAAAAAATAAAGAGCATCTTTCTTTAGGTTTTGATAATTCTCGAAGAGAATTTAATATTCACATAACGGATGACTCAATCTTAGAAAAAGGAGCTAAAAGACGTTCTTATATTTTTACGCTATCAGCATTTCGTTTCTTTCTATTAATTAAAAGATTTGAGCAAGTCTTCATCCATTCTTTCTTAAGCCTAATATTAAGCTCAAAGACAAACCTTGGTAAGCTAAAGAAAAATGGATTTATGTTTTTCGATATTGAGGATACAGAAGAATGCAAACAGAATTTTCTAAATATTACAAAGCGCGGTAAGAAAATGAAATTTAATAAAGACCTAGACTTTGGAGATCTGGAAGACACACTTAAAACAGTTTCCCAATTTGCTGAATCAAAAAATAATTTTGTTACGATATTTAAGTTTCAGAAAGGTCAATTATTAAAACAAGGATATCTATTCAAATTTGAGAAGTTAAATGGGTTGTATTTTGTTCCAAATAAAAAGTTCAATCGCTTTAATAAAATTTTGGCGACACATATTTATAATTACTTAAATTATTATCCTTTGGAGTCAACTCTTGAATTGAGAAAAATCTTATTTGAAAGATTAAAAAATACTTTTTCATAATATTTAGAGCTTATGTTTAATATATAGTTAATTAAAAATAATCCGTTAATTAATGAAAAGAAGAAAACTCTATGAACTAGTTTGGTCAAAGTCTACAACAGCTATTTCTAAACAATACAGAATATCTACAAGTGACATCAGAAAGTTGTGTAAGCATCACAACATTCCGTTGCCAAAACAAGGGTATTGGTCTAAATTAAAACACAATAAGACTATTGAACGAACTGAACTACCTGAGATAGATACCAAGTCTCTAGAAGAGATTGTTTTAGTTAAAAGAGAAACAGGAGATAAAGACATTCCATTCTTAACATCACCATTCCATAAGCGTGTTTATGAGATAAAAAATGACGATAGTTATAATCTCATAGTGTCGTCATCTCTAAAGAATCCTCATCCTTTAATAACAAAAACAAAAAAAAGACTTGAAGAATACGATAAAATTCCTGAGTCTAATTATCAAGAACGTCGAGATTTTTTAAAGGAAATCTTACCTGTAAATACGGACAGAAAGCTTAGGAGTCGAGCTCTTAGGATTATGAATACTATTATTTCAAACATCTACGATAAAGGACACTCGGTTAGTTTTAGAAATAATACTGAATGCTTTGTTGAAATTTTTGGTCAGAAAACAGAAATAAACTTAAGACAGAAGATTAACAGGGTAAGAGAAAAAGATGAAAGAGGATACGGTGGAGATCAATGGGTGAAATCTGATAAATTGGAATTTCAGGCTGGACCTTCTTTTAGTCAGAAGAACTGGATAGATGGTAAAAAGAAAACTTTAGAAGATTACATTCCAAATATTTTGGTCTGGATTGAACAAAATTGTCAATACTGGCACGATATAAGAAAGCAACAAGCAGAAGAAGAGCGCATTCGAGCAATTGAGTTTGCAAAAGAACAAGAAAAGCTTAAAATCATTCAGCTAGAGAATGAACGTTTTGAAAAACTTATCGCTAATAGTCAGAAATGGCATAAAGCCGAGATTCTAAGAAATTATATTACTGCTTTAAAAAATAAAGCAAAAAATAATAAATTATTAGAGCAACAAACAGCTAAATGGATTGAATGGGCTAATTCAAAAGCCGATTTAATTGATCCATTAAGCTCTGTGGATTTTGAGGGTATTATCGATTCCGAGCACTTTTCAGATTTTTAGTGGCTTTTACAAAATCTGCATAGCCATTTATAAAATAGGTTGAAGAGATTAATACTCCGTAAACTATCAAGGTACCTATCGCAATTTTAGTAATTGGATGTTTAATAATTTCTTTTGGATCAATTCGGTAGTCTGGATAATCAGTGATCTTAGTTTTTAACCGTTCAGTAATTGAAAGATCCTTAGTTTTTTTAGTCATAGTTATGATTTATTAATTTGTGGATAGTAGGTTGGTAGTTGTTGATAGCTTTGATAACGAAATAATTAGGTCTATATCATTATTCAAAAAGTTTGAACTCTGTCCGCTCGAGGTCACTGATTAAATCCGCATAAAACCGATGTATAAGTGATGGCTGTTT
>JBGCDT010000097.1:0-7333 GCA_045105695.1 Saprospiraceae bacterium
CAATGTTTATTTTCCAACATTTCACTACTATCAAATGTTGGATTATTAAGAGCTAAAGAAAAAGCTTGGCGTGACTCTTTTTCCAATCTAATATATTCTCTGTTTATTTTTTTAAGTTTATCCATACCATTTACTAATATCTTTACTTCTAATTTTGATCTTGGTCTTAAACTGTGGCAGTTACAAAATACGCGCAATCAGTATTAAAGTCATTCACCCTAAAAGTCAACCCCGCTTCTCTCCTCTCTCCACTTCCTTCACCAGCTCCTTAAACTGCCGCCAGAAATTCGCCTTAGGAATACCAGCCCGAATTGTAATCGGCTCCTTCTTCACCGGGTGAATAAAACTCATAGAACGACAATGCAGATGTATCGTCCCATCATGATTAGAGTGCGGATAACCATATTTGAAATCATCCACAATTGGACAATTTGCATGAGCCAGTTGCGCTCTGATCTGATGCGACCGACCTGTGACCGGCATCATTCGTAACAATACGTACCCGTCGATCTCTCCAAGGTATTTGTAATCCGTAATGGAGTGCTTGGCATCCTTCGTTTTCTTACCAATGCGGTCATAAACCTTTGATCGGTTTTTCACTGTGTCTTTCAACAGGTAACTTTCCAATCGTCCCTCTAACTCACTGGGCCGCTGCTTCGTAATGGCTAAATAGTTCTTCTGAATTTTCTTGTTTTTGAACAACCCATTCATCCTAGTCAAAGCTTTACTCGTACGTGCGAAAATCAGCGCACCACTCACTGGCCGATCCAATCGATGAACGACTCCCAACCAAACATCTCCAGGTTTTTTATACTTCGCCTTGATGTATTGTTTCACGTATTCTGACAAAGGGGTGTCGCCCGTATCATCTCCCTGGACCAAGAACCCCGCTGGCTTATTGATGGCAATCAGGTGATTGTCTTCGTAGATGACTTTGAGGTCTCTTATAGTTAACTTTTTGTTCTTTTGCATGTTTGTTTTTGTAAAAGGTGGATGGGGTTGATGAGGTAGATAAGGTGGATGGGGATTGCTTAATACTTGTAATCTTTAATTTTCTTTTTGAAGTTTAGCAATAGTACGTTTTATATTTGCGACTATTTATAATTTCATTAACGAATCCATATACAAAGGCGTTGTAAAAAACCTTATCGCCTAATCTACCCTATCAACCTCATCTCCCTTTTCCTAAAAAAACACAAAAATATGAAATTATCCCTAGGCTTTTCCCCTTGTCCCAATGACACGTTTATTTTTGATGCAATGATACATGGAAAGGTGGATACAGAAGGTCTTGAATTTGAAGTATTTCTGGAAGATGTTGAAGCCTTGAATCAGTTAGCTTTTGCTAAAAAACCGGATATAACCAAACTGAGTTATCATGCCTATGGCTACATTAGTGAGGACTATGTTTTGCTGAATGCAGGTTCTGCGCTGGGGCGAAATTGTGGTCCGCTTCTGATCGCAAAGCAAACCATGACTCCTGAAGAAATCAATTCAGCAACCATCGCCATTCCAGGTAAATATACAACAGCTAACTTCCTACTTAGCTTAGCTTATCCAAAAGCAACTCAGAAAAAGGAATTACTATTCTCAGAAATAGAAAACGCTGTATTAAATGATGAAGTAGATGCTGGTCTGATAATTCATGAGAACAGATTCACCTACATGGACAAAGGACTGGTGAAAATTCAAGACCTCGGAGCCTTTTGGGAAACCACCACTAAGCATCACATTCCTTTAGGCGGCATAGCCATAAAACGAAGTCTTCCAAATGAAGTCCAGCAAAAAGTAGATCGGGTTTTGAAACGTTCTGTAGAATTTGCCTTGGAGCAACCAGAGCAGACGATGGATTATGTAAGTCAATTCGCTCAAGAGATGAACCCAACGGTTATGCAACAGCATATTGGCTTATATGTCAATGAGTTTACGGTCGACCTTGGTCAAACGGGCAGGGCTGCGATCGAAGCTTTGTATAAAATGGGTGAGGAAAAAATAGGGATGCAAATTTCTGATAAAGACTTGTTTGTGTAGCAGTTTAGATTCAAGAGAGACAGTGCTACGCACTTTCTTCGTTTTTTTACGCACGTTCCGTGCTACCATGAGGGTCGCTACGCTGTAGTTGTTTTATTATGAGCTTGTTCCAAAAGCGACCCGAATCCGACCAAAAAATAAAACCCAACTTATACCAAAAATCCGTACTCCACTTTCTATATTTGCTGCCGCAAAAAGTATCGGGCCTCCGATGCCATTTTATTACTCAGTAAATACGACTTCTACATGATTATTGGCGTACCTAAAGAAATTAAAAACAACGAAAACCGAGTAGCATTAACCCCTGCCGGAGCATTGGAATTGGTCAACAGAGGCCACAAAGTTTTTGTGCAAGCAACCGCCGGAAACGGTTCTGGGTTTACAGATGCAGATTACAAATCTGTTGGTGCAAAAATTCTAAAAACAATTGAAGACGTTTACGCAAAAGCGGAAATGATCATCAAGGTAAAAGAACCCATTAAGAAAGAATATAAACTCATCAGAGAAGGTCAACTACTCTTTACCTACTTTCACTTTGCTTCTTACAAGCCATTGACTCAGGCGATGATCAAAAGCAAATCAATTTGTCTAGCCTACGAGACGGTAGAACTAAAAGATCGTTCATTGCCACTATTGATTCCTATGTCGGAAGTGGCTGGTAGAATGGCTGTCCAAGAAGGAGCTAAATATTTGGAGAAGCCAGTAAAAGGTCGTGGCGTATTGCTAGGTGGTGTACCTGGTGTACCTCCAGGGAAAGTATTAATATTAGGCGGTGGTGTCGTGGGTACACAAGCCGCTAAGATGGCAGCAGGACTTGGTGCTCAGGTTACTATTTTAGATATCAATCTAAACAGACTTCGTTACCTAAATGATGTAATGCCTGCTAATGTTGTAACAATGTTCTCTAACGAGTTCAACATTCGCCGATTGATTAAGAATCATGACTTGATCGTAGGAGCGGTATTAATACCAGGAGCTAAAGCACCAAACTTGGTTACCAGAGAAATGCTGAAAGATATGCGAGCTGGGACGGTCCTAGTCGATGTCGCAGTAGATCAGGGAGGTTGCATCGAAACTTGTAAACCAACAACTCACGCTAAGCCAACTTACATCATTGATGACATCGTTCACTACTGCGTAGCTAATATGCCAGGAGCTGTACCTTACACTTCTACCCTAGCATTGACGAACGCTACCCTTCCATATGCTATTCGCCTAGCAGAGCAAGGTTGGAAAAAAGCTTGCCGCGAAGATGAAGCTTTAGCACTTGGATTAAATATTATAGATGGTAAAGTAGTATACAAAGGAGTGGCTGATGCGTTCAATTTGAAGTTGCATGATGTGGAGCAATTTTTGTAAATTTGAGCAACACACATATCTACTCAAATTTTAATATTTAAATTTTAAAATATTCAACTCATGACAACAATGAAACCACAGACTTCCGAGTCGTTGATGAAACAAGAGGATAAATACGGAGCGCATAACTATCACCCCCTGCCTGTGGTTTTGGCTAAAGGCGAAGGCGTTTACGTTTGGGATGTAGAAGGAAAAAGATACTATGATTTCTTATCTGCCTACTCTGCTGTAAACCAAGGTCACTGTCATCCAAGAATCATCGGAGCTTTAAATAAGCAAGCAGAGGTTTTGACACTGACCTCCAGAGCTTTCTATAATGATCAGTTAGGTCCTTACGAAAAATACATGACGGAGTACTTCAACTATGACAAAGTACTTCCTATGAATACAGGAGTGGAAGCCGTGGAAACAGCGCTCAAGCTTTGTCGAAAGTGGGCTTACGAAGTCAAAGGGATTCCTGCTCATGAGGCTAAAATCATTTTCGTTAGTGGTAACTTCCACGGACGTACAATGGCTGTGATTTCAGGTTCTACCGATCCTTCCAGTACTACTGGCTTTGGTCCTTTTATGCCTGGTTATACCATTATTCCATACAATGATTTGGAAGCTCTTGAAGAAGCGGTGAAAGATCCTAACGTAGCGGGTTTCCTAGTAGAACCGATTCAAGGGGAAGCGGGTGTGTTCGTACCTGCTGAAGATTACCTGGAAAAGGCTCATGCGATTTGTAAAGCGGCAAATGTCCTTTTGATTGCAGACGAAGTACAAACCGGTATCGCAAGAACAGGTCGCTTATTGGCTACTTGCGGAAATTGTAACTGCGGAGCAACCTGCGAAAACAATCCTCAGGTAAAAGCTGATATTCTGATTCTAGGTAAGGCTCTTTCAGGAGGTGTCTTCCCGGTATCTGCTGTTTTAGCAAATGACGAAATCATGCTGACAATCAAGCCCGGTGAACATGGTTCTACCTTCGGTGGTAATCCATTGGCTTGTGCCGTTGCGATGGAAGCATTGGAAGTCATTCGTGATGAAAAGCTACAAGAGAATGCTTACAACCTTGGTGTGAAATTCCGCGAACGCATGCAGCAGTTGGTAGACACTACAGACCTAGTCACTCTCGCCAGAGGAAAAGGTTTGCTGAACGCTATTGTGATTAACGACACTGAAGACTCAGATACTGCTTGGAGAATTTGCTTAGCCTTGAGAGACAATGGCTTACTGGCAAAACCGACACATGGAAACATCATCCGTTTTGCTCCTCCATTGGTTATGAATGAAGAGCAACTGACCGAATGTTGTGATATTATTGAAAAGACTATTAAGGAGTTTGTGGTTTAGAAAGCTGCAAATTCAATAAATATACGAAGGCGATATTCAGTAATGGATATCGCCTTTTCTATTTTGTAAGACTGTTGTTAGAAAAAGCTTGCGCTGTCGATTATAGCAGTGGTGAAAGTTCTTTTTAGATGGGTGCTATTTTACTAGTGAATTCTGAGTTTCAGTTTCTGAGCTTAAAAAAGAACTCGCACCGCAATTTTGAAATTGCAGCGCGAGTTTTTTTCTCTAACCATAAGTGGTGATAAAAATTCTTTTTTGATGGGCAGCTGTTTACTCGTAAATCTTTAGTTTTTACCTCCTGAATTTCAAAAAAGAACTCGTACCTCAATTTTGAAATTGCAGCGCGAGCTTTTTTGTAAAAATTCCCACCTATTTTTCATAAATTCGCCCACAATAACCATCGTTAACAATCAGTTAAAACACTTATCGCTATAAAATCTTCTCAGGTCAATTGACTGTTTTGCAATTTTATAAAATGTTGTCGAACAGTAGTCTATCTAAAATTTGACAGTACCTGAAAAATCAATTTCACCTATGAGTATCCCTAAAGTACTTCGCCTGCTGCCGTTGCTCCTTTTTCCTATCCTTTGCTTTGCGCAAAAAACTACGATTTATTCTGAGGCTAATCTGCACTACAAACGCGGAATGGATTTCTATGATCAAAATGTTTACGGCATTGCGCAGACGGAATTTGCAAACGCTATTGACAAACTGAAGCAAGCCAATGAGCCTGATTACAAACTCTTACAAACCATGTCCGAGTTGTACTATGCTAAGAGTGCTGTGCGAATGAATCACCCAGACGGAGAGCGACTGGTACTGGATTTTGCGCGTACCTATGCTCCTGATCCATTAGCCAATCAAGCAGTTGTAGAAATGGCTAATTATTATTTTAATAGCAAAGACTATGATCGCGCTCTAGAGCTTTTTGAAAATATAGATCTCTACAATTTGCCAAAAGAGCAAAGAGCAGAAGTTAGTTTCAATAAAGGCTATGCGAATTTTGTCAAAAAGAAATTCTCTAAAGCAAAAGGCTATTTCAGAGAAACCACGGAGCTGGAAACTAAGTATTATTTTCCTTCAAATTACTACACGGGCCTTTGCTATTTCTATGAACAGCAATATGGACAGGCGACAAAGTACTTCCAGCGTGTTGAAAAATCAAATAAGTATAAGCCGCACATACCTTATTATTTAGCTTCTATTTATTTCGCTGAAGGCGATTATGATAAAGTGATTGATTATGCAGAACCAAAATTGAGTAACAGAAGCTTACGCAAATTACCAGAGCTTAATCAGTTGGTTGGACAGGCATATTTTGAAATGAAAGAATTTGAAAAAGCCATGCCTTATCTAGAAGCTTATGTCGCAAAGGCTAGTAAACTTCGTCCAGAGGATTATTACCAAATTGGTTTTGTTCAATACAAAGCAGGTCAGTATAAAAAAGCAGCTAAGAATTTTGAAGCACTTGGAAATACGCAAAACCAAGTTGGTCAAAACGCCATGTACCTTTTAGCAGATTGTTATCTGAAAAGAGATGATAAAGCTGCCGCTAGAAATGCGTTCCGAAATGCTAGTAAACTGGATTACGATAAAGACATTCAAAAGGAAGCTTTTTTCAATTATGCAAAATTGTCTTATGAACTGAACTTTGACAGAGAGGCATTAAAAGCTTTACAGGAAATTGAAAAAAGCTCCGTTTACTACTCTGAAGCGCAGGACATGTTGAGTTCTATATTTTTGAATTCCAGAGATTATGCGAATGCTCTCGACATGCTGAATAACATTCCAGACAAGACGCCGAGGATGAAAGAGACCTATCAGAAAGTTGCCTACTTGCGTGGTGTGCAATTGATGCGGGAAGGAGATTACCTAGGTGCGCAAGATCATTTGAAGAAGTCGCTGCAAGTTCCAGTGAATACTCGAACGAAGACACTTGCGCTTTACTGGTTGGGAGACATTGCTCATTATGAAAAGAAATACAATACCAGTATCGGAGAGTATAACAAGTATTTTACATTGGCGAAAACGCTAAATAATTTGCCCGACGAGGCTTCTGTTTATACTGCCAATTATACACAAGGTTATAATTATCTAAAACAAAATAATTACGAATCCGCATTGACTTATTTTAAAGATGCAGTCGCTGGAATTAAGAAAAACACCATGTTCATTTCTAATGATTACATCAAGGAAGATATCTTGGGAGATGCAACCTTGAGAGCAGGTGACTGCCTTTTCAAAAGAAAAAAATACGACAAGGCCATCGATTATTATGATGATGCCATCAAGAATCAATACAATGGTTTTCACTACGCCATGTTTCAAAAAGCATTGATCGAAGGACTGCGTGGAAAAACAACCAACAAGATTATTGCACTGGATGACATCGTAGATAATTATCCAAATTCAGAATATGGCGACGATGCGCTTTTGCAACTCGGAGCGACTTATTTAGAAATTGGAAAACTGAGTCAGGCCAACAACTCTCTAAAGAAACTCATTACCAAATATCCAAAATCGACCTTATACAATCAGGCCTTGCTTCGTCTCGGTTTGATCGCTTACAACCAAGGAAATTTACCAGGAGCCATTGATTATTACAAGC
>JBGCDT010000098.1:0-13768 GCA_045105695.1 Saprospiraceae bacterium
ACCCATTTTCAAAAAACAAATACTCATGTTTCCAAAATACGATGTCATAGTAGTAGGAGCCGGACACGCCGGATGTGAAGCTGCCGTAGCTGCCGCCAACATGGGCAGCAAAGTACTGCTGGCCACTATGAATATGCAGACCATCGCACAGATGTCTTGCAATCCTGCCATGGGAGGTGTCGCCAAAGGACAAATCGTTCGAGAGATAGATGCGCTCGGTGGCTACTCAGGTATCGTAACGGACCACACGATGATCCAATTTCGGATGCTCAACAAATCCAAAGGACCTGCAATGTGGAGTCCGCGTGCGCAGAGTGATCGGATGTTGTTTGCCAACAAATGGAGAATGATGTTGGAAGAAAATGAAAACATAGATTTCTGGCAGGAGATGATTACGGGTATCGTCGTGAAAGATGGACGGGCTTGTGGAGTTCATACCGGTATGGGGTTAGACATTGAAAGTAAGTCTGTTGTTTTGACTAATGGTACGTTCCTGAATGGCTTGATTCACATCGGAGAAAAACAATTTGGTGGTGGTCGTGCAGGGGAGAGAGCAGCTACTGGTATTACGGAGCAGTTGGTCGAACTCGGTTTTGAATCTGGCAGAATGAAAACCGGAACGCCTCCACGAATTGATGGTCGCTCCCTCGATTGGAGTCAGATGGAATTACAACCAGGTGATGAAAATCCGAGTAAATTTTCTTTTACAGATACCCCTGATTTGAAAAAGCAGAGACCTTGTCACGTGGCGTATACCAGCTCGGAAGTTCATGAAGTTTTGAAAACAGGTTTTGATCGTTCACCAATGTTCAATGGTCGCATCCGAGGAATTGGTCCTCGCTATTGCCCTTCTATTGAAGACAAGATTGAACGTTTTTCTGAAAAGGATAGTCATCAATTATTCGTCGAACCAGAAGGCTGGAATACCTGTGAAATTTATGTCAACGGTTTCTCTTCTTCTCTTCCGGAAGATGTGCAGTACAAAGCTTTGCGTAAAATAAAAGGCTTTGAAAATGCAAAAATGTTCCGTCCAGGTTATGCCATAGAGTACGACTTCTTTCAACCTACGCAATTGAGTATTTCTTTGGAAACAAAGTTGGTGAAAAACTTATTCTTCGCTGGACAAATAAATGGAACTACTGGTTATGAAGAAGCAGCTTGTCAGGGGCTCATGGCTGGTACGAATGCACACCTTGCGGTAAATGAACAAGACCCTTTCATTCTAAAAAGATCAGATGCTTACATCGGTGTTTTGATTGACGACTTGGTAAACAAAGGCACAAAGGAACCTTACCGCATGTTTACTTCCAGAGCAGAATATCGCATCCTCCTCCGACAGGACAATGCCGACCTTCGTCTAACACCCATTGCTCAAAAACTTGGGGTAAAAGGACTCGAAGAAAGAATGGCCGTCGTAGAACAAAAGGTAGAACAAGAGCGAGAAATAACAAGACACTTCCGTAAACTCAGCGTCTCTCCTGATACCGTTAATCCATATTTGGAAACCCTCAGTTCTGCTCCAACGAAGCAAAAGGTAAAACTACACTCTATCCTCATTCGTCCGAATGTAAATATTGAAAGTTTGCGTCAGTATGTCTCTGAGTTGGACAGCTTTTTAAAAGATTATCCTTCTGAGGTTATTACCCTTGCGGAAACTTCTATGAAGTATGAAGGCTATATTCGCAAAGAAGAAGAGATGGTCGAGAAGATGAATCGCCTGGAATCTGTTCTATTAAAATCGGATATCGATTACAACATATTGGAGTCTTTGTCTTCAGAAGCTCGGGAAAAACTTACGCAAATCAAACCGCGCACTATAGGACAAGCAAGTAGAATCAGTGGGGTATCTCCCTCTGATATTTCTGTGTTGTTGGTGCATATGGGCCGCTAGACTAACTAAATTCTTGCACAGCTTCAACAATAGAATATAGGATTTTCATCGATTTGAGATGTTGGAAATAATTGCACGGCCTACTTTGCAAAGTTCTGCCTCTTCTCTCCATAAATTTAAGGTCTCTTTCAGAAAGATACCTCAATAGTCATATCACAATATTTTACTACTTTTGCTGTTTATTAAACATCAAAGTACGATTCATTTCGTACTTAATGCCTTTTTATGGTATCTTTGATGACCTTTTTGCGTAAAGCAAATACGCCGAACACGCTAAATTACTTAAGGAAATATGAATTCGAACAAAAGATTATATACGATTGCAGGATGGACTGTTTTTGCTATTGCAATGATTGTTTATTTTTTCTCTGTAGAACGAACTGGTAGTCTTTGGGACTGTGGGGAGTTTATCACCGGAGCGCACAAATTACAAGTAGTTCACCCGCCAGGAGCGCCACTCTTTATTTTGATCGGACGACTATTCACCTTCGTAGCTGAGTTGTTTTCAGACAATCCAGAAGATATTGCTTTTTCTGTCAACCTTATGTCTGGAGCTTGTACGGCACTAGCAGCTGCGCTGATTTGCTGGATTACTATCATGTTAGGTAAACTCGCTTTAGTAGGTAGAGAAAATGAAGAGGATAGTACTCAAGCTATTTCATTAGCTGGCTCAGGAGTGGTTGCTGGATTGTGTACTGCCTTTGCAACTTCTATTTGGTTTTCTGCTGTGGAAGGAGAGGTGTATGCGATGTCTACCTTCTTTACCGCTTTGACGTTTTGGGCAGTTATCAAATGGTATAGCTTACCAGATAAACCAGAGTCAGATCGTTGGTTGATTTTTGCCATTTACTCGGCTGGACTTTCTATTGGCGTTCACTTACTAAGTTTGTTGACCTTCCCTGCTTTAGGACTTTTTTACTATTTTAAAAAATACGAAAAGCCAAATATCAAAGGAATGGCGCTAGGTGCTATCGGTGGTTTGGTATTTTTAGTTTTCATACAAAAAGTAATTATTGTTGGTATTCCAAAACTGTGGTCAGCTTTTGAATTACTTACTGTAAATAGCTTAGGTCTACCTTTCCATAGTGGAATCGTACCTACCGTATTGGTTCTTATTGCATTGGTATATTTTGGTTTACGTTGGGCGCACAACAAGCGAAATCCACTTGCTCAATATCTGATTATCGCTTCTACATTAGTAGTCATAGGATTCTCTACTATTGGAGTCGTTGTCATCAGAGCCAATGCGAATACGCCAATTAACATGAACAACCCATCAGATGTTTTTCGTCTGATCCCTTATATCAATCGTGAGCAGTATGGAGAACGACCTTTACTTAAAGGACCACACTTCAATGGTAAATTAGCTTCTACAGAAGTAACCGACCGCTATGGAAAGGTAGGCGACCGCTACGAGTTAGTAGAACAAAAAATATCTCAATCCTGGGACCCTTCTGGCGAAATGCTTTTCCCAAGAATGGGACATATGGATCCTAATAGAAAGCCACTCTACTACCAGTGGATGGGCCGTCAGTCCGGTAATCCAACGATGGGTGATAACATCTACTACTTCCTTCGCTATCAGGTTGGATGGATGTACTGGCGTTATTTTATGTGGAACTTCTCCGGTCGTCAAAACGGTGAGCAGGGTTTCTTCCCTCAGGATTTAAAGAGCGGCCATTGGATTTCTGGAATTCCATTTATTGACAATGCAAGACTTTTCGATCAGGCCGCAATGCCCGAAAGCATGAAAGAGAAACAGGCACGGAATCGTTATTTTATGATTCCACTAATTCTTGGATTGTTCGGGGTCTTCTTCCATTTCAAAAGGAGACCGAATGACTTCATTGGTTTACTCGCACTCTTTGTCATTACAGGTATTGGAATTATTATTTACTCCAATCAACCTCCTAATGAACCCCGAGAACGAGACTACGTTTTGGCCGGTTCCATATTCACTTTCTGTATCTGGATTGGGATGGGCGTATTAGCTCTAACAAACATATTACGGGAGCGTGCAAAGCTGGATGGAAAGCTAGCCAGTCCTATTGCGATAGCTGTGGCCTTGTCTGCTCCCCTACTAATGGGAACACAAAACTTTGACGACAACAGTCGAAGACACCACAAAGGCTCGCGTGATTATGCTGCTAACTTTTTGAATAGTTGTGAAGAAAACGCCATCATCTTTACCTATGGTGATAATGATACTTATCCACTTTGGTACGCACAAGAAATTGAAAATATCAGAACGGATGTTCGAGTAGTTAACTTGAGTTTGATCGCAGTGGATTGGTATATTGATCAGTTGCGAAGAAAGGTGAATAACTCACCTGCCATTAAGATGAGTATTCCTAGAGATGCGATGTACGGTAAGAAACGGATTCAAATTCCATTCATTGAAAAAGCAGAAAGTATGGCGCTTTTAGATGCTTTGAAATGGGTTGGAGAAGATCACCCTGTGCCTTTGCAAAATGGCAAATCATTGGAGAGTTTCATGCCAACTAAGAATGTTTACATTCCAGTAAATAAACGTCGTGTCATTGAAAACGGAACCGTAAGTATTAAGGATACTGCAAAGATTGTAGACCGAGTTGCCTTCTCTTTAGGAAGCAGTAGCTTTATGTTCAAAGGTGACTTAGCCATTTTAGACATCCTGGCTTCCAATGCTTTTGAACGCCCGGTTTATTTTGCAGTGACTTGTCGTCCAGAGTCTCTACATGGCTTGGATAATTATTTTGAGCTGGAAGGATTGTCATTGCGTTTTATTCCTGTAAAGAGTGGAGGTGATAGAAAATACGGTATGGTTGGAAAAGGTCGTGTAGACTTAGAAACAGCTTATAATAACATTATGGAGCGGTTCCGCTGGGGTAACTTTGATAAACAACGATTATTTGTAGATCGTAGTTACGGACCAAGTATTCAGACTATTCGTGTAGCGATGATGCGCTTGGGAGAAGAGTTATTAAAAGCAGGTGATAAGGAACGTGCGGTAGCTATAGTAGATCAATACTTCGAAGCTTTCCCGCATATGAATTTCCCTTTTGATGGAAATACAATGATTTTCATAAATATGTATGAGCAGGCAGGAGAGCATGAGAAAGCACTTCCACAGATCAGAACTTTAGCTACTGAAACAGCAGAGCAATTACAATTCTTAATGTACGGACTCACGTCCGATGAATTACAATCTGGCTTTACTCAGGATTTCAGTAATTACCAAAGAGTGAAAAATGATTTACTAAGACTCGCTGGTGAAACTGGTGATAGTCAGCTTGCGAAAGAATTGAAAGAACTGTTCGCCCCTTTTGATTTGGGTGCTACAGAAAACAGAAAATAAAGAAAAGACTGTTTCTTAGGTAAATGAACCCCACGACGATTGTCTTATAAAAACTTAAATGACGTACTGGGTTATTCCAGTGCGTCATTTTTTTATACCTTTTTCAAAATTTAAAACATAACTATGTCTGCAAAGAAAACAATTGCCATCGGTGGAGATCACGCCGGGTTTGAGTACAAAGAAAGTATTATTAAATCTCTCACTAAAAAGGGATATAAAGTAATTGACAAAGGCCCTTACTCTGAGGACTCTGTGGATTATCCAGATTTTGTTCATCCTGTCGCAGAGTTGGTCGAAGAGAAAAAAGCACGTTTTGGAATTTTGATTTGCGGAAGCGGAAACGGAGTAGCAATGACTGCCAATAAACATAAAAAAGTCCGTGCTGCGCTCACATGGAATAATCAACTCGCCTCCCTTGCACGCCAACATAACAATGCAAACATTCTTTGTATCCCTGCTCGTTTTGTAACCAGCAAAATGGCGCACATGATGGTGAAGACTTTTTTGGAAACAGACTTTGAAGGAGGACGACATAAACGAAGAGTAGGAAAGATTTCTAAGTGTTGATTTTGAAAGTCTTTGGTCTTTGGATCTTAGCCTTTAGCTATCACTGCCTATACGAATTTGTACTTTTACACTAAACTAACGCTGACTCTTTCGCTGTCTCAAATATTTCAATTTAGCAAAACGTTTATTCAATATGAAAAAGAAATTATTAAACCTGATGTTCCTCTGCTTAAGCAGTTCTTTCTTATTCGCGCAAAGTCCTAATGCGGCTCGCGACGCACAAGAATTTAAGAAAAAGCAAAAGGAAGAACAGCGAGATGCTAGCTTTATTGAAACCATTGCATCGACTATTACTTCAAAAGATCTCCGAGAGCACCTTACGATAATCGCTTCTGATGAATTCGAGGGAAGAGAAACCGGAGAACCTGGAAATGACAAAGCTGCTAAATATATTGCTAATCATTTTAGAGGATTAGGATTACCAACTGTTGGTCCTAACAATGACTATTTTCAACCTGTGATTTTCACTTGGACGAGGTGGAATAATGTAGCCCTTGAGGTCAGGGGTAAAAAGTTTCGTCACCTTTGGGACTACGTTACTTTTCCTGAAAGAAACAATAGCCAACCTTCTATAAAAACGGATGAGGTTATTTTCTTGGGCTATGGAATTGATGACCCAGAATACAGTGACTACAAAGGCGTAGATGTAAAAGACAAAGTAATTTTGATTTACAAAGGAGAGCCTGTCAGTAGAAAAGGAAAATCGCAAATAACCGGTACAAAGACTTTGTCTGAATGGTCTGACAGCTGGGAGAAAAAATTAATCGCCGCTAAAGAGAACGGAGTCAAAACCGTTTTGATTATCGAAAACCAGATTCAGAAAATGGTAAGTAAGAATCGTAATTTCTTGGTTGGTCCAAAAATCACCCTTGGAGAAGAAGGACGTGCTGCTGAAAAGTATGCTAATAGTTATTTCATTTCTACCAGCATCGCAAAAGAAATCATGGGCGGCAAATATAAAAAAGTAGTAAAGGCCAGAAAGAAAATGCAACGACGTGGAAAATCAAAAGCGGTTACTATTCCTGTTACATTGGAATTGAAGCAAGACAAATATCAGCGTCAGCTCATTGGCAATAACGTACTCGGTTATGTAGAAGGCTCTGATCCAAAGTTGAAACACGAACTTGTTGTACTCACTGCACATTATGATCACCTTGGAAAGAAAGGAGATGATATTTTCAACGGAGCAGACGACAATGGTTCTGGTACTTCTACTATTTTGGAAGTTGCAGAAGCATTTGCAAAAGCAAAAGAGCAAGGGAAAGGCGCTCGCCGATCTGTCCTTTTGATGCTAGTCACTGGAGAGGAGAAAGGTTTGCTAGGTTCTCAATATTATGTGGAACGACCGATCTTTCCTTTGAAAAACACCATCGTTGATATCAACGTAGACATGGTCGGTCGTGTAGATGAAAAGTATAAAGACAATCCAAATTATGTATACGTCATTGGTTCTGACCGACTGAGTACAGAGCTTCATGAGATCAATGAATCTGTAAATAAAAAGTACACGAATTTAACTTTGGATTATACCTACAATGCAGAGAGTGATCCGAACCGCTACTACTACCGTTCCGATCATTACAACTTTGCAGAAAAAGGAATTCCTGCTATTTTCTATTTCAATGGAACGCATGCTGATTATCACAGGTCTACAGATACGGTTGAAAAAATCAACTTTGAGAAAATGGAAACTATTGGGCGATTGGTTTTTCATACGGCTTGGGAATTAGCCAATCGCGATAAGCGAATCATTGTGGATGTAAAGCAAAAATAAAACCTGCACCTGCTATAAAAAAAAGAGGACTCAAGTATTTTGAGTCCTCTTTTTTTATTTGTTTTATGGCAACTAGCCCTCAGCTCCTTCCTTCAGCTTTTCCGCATTTTCATAAACGCGCAATGCTTCGATGATTTCGCCGATATCACCAGCCAGTACTTTGTCCAGTTTATTTAAACTCAAGCCGATACGATGATCTGTAACTCTGTTCTGAGGAAAGTTATAAGTTCTAATTTTATCAGAACGGTCTCCCGATCCAACAAGGCTCTTACGTGCGGAAGCGACCTTTGATTCGTGCGCCTCTCGCTGTGCTGCGTAAATTTTCACATACAATCGTTGAAGCGCAATTTCTCTATTTTTGATTTGCGAACGACCATCTGTACTTTCAGAAACAATACCTGTTGGCAAGTGCGTAAATCGAACTCCTGATTCCGTTTTATTTACGTGCTGACCTCCAGCTCCACTTGAACGGAAGGTATCTGTTTTCAAATCTGCTTTATTGATATTCACATCTTCCATTACCAGCTTAGGCATAGCAACGACAGTAACAGCTGAGGTATGCAATCGCCCTTTTGACTCTGTTTTTGGAACACGCTGTACTCGATGTGCGCCAGACTCAAATTTCAGTTTTCCAAAAACTTCGTTACCTGTTACTTCGAGTACGAGTTTACTGTAGCCACCAACAGTTCCTTCGTTGATGGTAACGGCTTCTGTTTTCCAACCTTGGTCATCAAAGTATTTGGAGTACATCTTATACATGTCTCCTGCAAATAGGCAGGCCTCGTCACCTCCTGTACCTGCACGGATTTCAAAAATCACATCCTTTTCGTCTTCAGGATCTTTTGGTACGAGTAGTAATTTTATTTTCTCTTCGAGTTCTGCAAGGTTAGGTACCAGCTCATCCAGTTCCATTTGCGCCATTTCCTTCATCTCAGAATCCCCTAGCATTTCCTTAGCTGTTTCTATATTGCCACTAATTAGAATGTATTCTTCTCTAGCTGCGATAATTTCTTCCAGACTCTTATATTCTTTGTTTACTTTCATGGAGCGGTCCTGGTCTCCAAAAATCTCTGGATCACTGAGCTGTTCTTCCAGATATACATATCGCTCATGTATGGCGTTTAACTTGTCTAGCATGTCTTAATTTAATTTGAGCGAGCAAAGATACGGAAAGAATTTAGGTTTTGAGAAAAGGATGAATATTACGAATCTGCTGGATCGTTCATTAAGAACGTCCAGACAATAAAAACCAGAAAAACATCAACTAGTTAGCGTAACCTCAGGAAGGAGTAGAAGTACGAATTTTATCTTTTATAGACTGTATCAGTGTTGGAGAAACCCTGCGTCTTTCAACTTTACTTTTTATAAACTCACGAAAGGACTTTTCTTTACTTAGTACCTCTCTGTATATCGGATTCATTTTTAATTCTTTCAGCAACTCTCGCTCAGCTTCTTTGCTGAGTTCGTTATCTAAGTACATATTGACTTTGTCTACCAGTGCTTGATAATTTTGTGGATTACCCATTGTCTTTAAATTTAGTGAAAGCGAACAGATTTGTTTTTTAATAGATAGTTAATAGTTAGATCGTCTGTTCACTTCAATGTGAGATAATATTGCTTTAGTTGAAAAGTTCGTAAAGTTCTGTTGTTGTTTCTTAACTCTGTAAGTTCCTTTTTTCGTATTGGAATTTTAAATATTAATTCAAATAAGATATTTTTTATATCTGCGTACCTATCCTACAAGACAAAAATAAGCCAACGAATCCGCGCAGGACAAGTTGGCTTAAATTAAATGTAATTATTTTCTTTTGTCGGTAAATCCTTTCGATGCGGCGTAGGTTTGTAATTTACCTTTGAGTAAGTTTCTTCCGCGGTGCAATCTTGATCGTACAGTACCAATCGGGATATCCACTATTTTGGAAATTTCCTCGTAAGAGAAATCCTCTATATCGCAAAGGAAAAGAACCACTCTAAAATCGACTGGTAGTGAATTGACAGCCATCGTCACCTCATCGCCCATCATGTTCTGATAAAGCTCTTCTCGCAAATCAACGTAACCACTGAGGTTCGTTCCATCTTCCTGATTCTGATAGTTGATGATGTCCTCGAAATCTACTCGATTCGGCTGTCTGCTGCGCTTTCTGTAGTGATTGATAAAAGCATTCTTCAAAATCTTGAAAAGCCATGCTTTTGCATTCGTACCTTCGTGATAACTGGCAATGGCTCGGTAGGCTTTCATGTAAGTTTCCTGAACCAAGTCATTGGCATCTGCATCATTGTACGTCAGATTGTAAGCGAATGTATACAGGGCATCTGCGTGAGGATAAAACTCCTCATCGAAAATCCTGTCGTAGTTCGTCTTGTTTGTCATAAGTAACATAAAAGTAGGATTTTTCCCTGTTTTGATAACTGAAATTAGATGGTCAATTTTTATTAATTAGATGTTAACCGTTCTTTTTGAATTATCTTAAAAAACATCGCTATTCGCAAATGTGATAACAAAAGCATTAACCGGGAGGCTCTAAAAATAGTTCCCTGCTATTTGGTTATTTTGAAAATTTTTACGCTCCATCTCTTTAATTCTTTGATTATCAAAAAGTTGAGACCTCATAAAATATTTTCTTTTCTTAAAAGAAAATGAATAGACACATTTTAAAAACTACATTAATATACATCTGTAAAGGCAAAGCGTTCTATTACAAAAATATCGATTTAGTAAAGATTTGTTATTTTTAAACTTCTGAACTCAACCCCATATAATGAAACGTCACCTTTCTTCTCTAATTCTAATTCCAATTTTCGGTTTACTACTGATCACCTCAGCTTGCCGCAAGAAAGCGCCTGACGGCTTCAATGCTGATTTTAGTATTTACTATAATAATGGTGGAATGGCTCCAGATTCCGTCTTGCTTGCAGCTGATTTTCCAGATGCAGATAACTATGAGTGGTCTGTAGAAGGTATTCCAGCTACTGGAATGCAAGCTGCCATAAAGCTACAAACCGCAGGAACTTACCAGGTAGAACTTCTAGTTGAATCCGGTGACCATGACCGATCTCAGATTTCAACTATTATTATTAACAATTATCCCACAAGTGGCGAAGCGATGACTGTTGTCCAAGATGATGGTGTGATCGGCACCTTCGCCGTGGATGGGGCAAATCCTTTTTTCGTACCTATTGATACAGTTGCCACTGATGAGCTAACTGGTATGGATTACGATGACAATACAAAACAGATTTATTACACCGGCTCTATAAAACGCGCATTTCCAAACGGAACAAATAAAGAAACCATCTTTGATGACAACCAACTCATCACTGGAGAGAAAGTAGCGGACCTAGTCGTAGATCCAGATGACCAAAGAGTTTACTTTGCCATCAATGGTATTGAAAGCGAAGCCATCGCTTCTGTTAGTCAAGACGGTAGTGATCTGTCTTTTGAATTTCAGACTTACAATCTCTCTCCTATTCTAGACATTACCTTGGACGCAAAAAACAATAAGGTTTATTTCACAAATGAGCTTTCAACTTCTATTTCTAAAACCATTCTAGGAGATGTTTCTACCATCCTTTTTGATAATAGTCGTAAGTATGCATTGGTTTTTGACAATACGACAGACTATCTATATTTTGCAGAAGAAACGATTACTAACAATGGTACATTCACCAACATCCTTCGCTTTCAACCTGAATTTTATAATAGCGACTTACCAGACACATGGCCAGTTGTCGTAGTTGAAAATGCAGCATCTGGTCCAATACTGGGCCTTGACATTTCTGAATCCAATCAACAACTTTATTGGTCTAATTCTGAAGAAAGCAATATCTACAGAATTGATTTAAACGATCCAAATGCAGAAAGAGAAATTATTTTTAGAAACGTGGCAAATCCAAAAGCAATAGCCATTGGTAATTTTAATTAAAATTACCAATTACAATTCTTCTCCTAAAAGCACCAATACATTTCAAATAAAACATGATGAATAACAATAGTTTTACAATTTTCTACTCTTTGCTTTTCATCCTCTCTGTCACTGCTTGTAAAAAGGATTGCGAAGTGGTCCAGGCCGACTGGAGTCCAAAATTTTTATATCATGATGGTATGGCGCCTGAAGGTGTGCGACTGGAAGCAGCAGGACAATCCGCTGACAGTTACCTATGGAATGTAGAAGGAGTTACTTCTTCCGAAATCAGAGATACTTTCACTTTTGAAACCAGCGGAGATTATGATGTTTCTCTAAACGTAGAAGAAGGGAAACATAAATGCCGACAAGGTGGAACCATCACCATCAGAGATTACCCTTATTTGAACTCTGACAGGGCACTTTCTTTCTTTGAATCGGATGGATCGAACGTACGACTGATCGCGAAGGTTTTAGATAATGATTTATCCGACAACTATGTCGCTATTTCCTACGATGTCGGTTTGCCTGAAAACGGAGGCGGAATGGATTACGATAATACCACAAAAAAATTATTTGCTGCTCCTTTGGCTTTACTTGCCAGTTGCTTTCCTAATAATGCAGATTTACAATTTCCGATTCCGCCAGATGAAAACAGTGATCGTGTTTTTCATGATACGGCATTGGACCCTGATGATGATCTCGCTTATGTTTCGGGAGTTGAAAATGGTTCTATGTTTATTCGCTCCACCTCTCCTTACAGTGGAGATGGCAGCACTCAAGATGTTTATACAGAATCAGGAACACCGGACTTTGTCTACATCACCACAGACCGTGTAAACAATGTTATATACTGGACCAAACGTGATAGCGATACCATTTACCAAATAGAAAAAGACAGCACGAGCAAAGCATTCTTGACCGGGGGACCATTCTACGATTTAGATTTTGATAATAACAAAGGCTTACTCTTTTTTGCAGAAGATCAGGATTCCAGTTTTGGTATTCGCAACATCAATCCAGAGACTGGGCAGCAAAGAGAAGATGCAAGATCCATCAACGGCGAAGTTACTTTTATCTACGTTGACGAAGACGAACAAGAGATCTTTTGGGTAAATGACGACAGCAGAGAAATCTGGAAAAAGCGAATTTCTTTTCAAATGAACAGTGCTGACAAACTCATAGAAAACGTCGGAAAAATCAGAGGCATGGCGGTAGGGAATTTTGTAATCGACTAATTCAAAGAAAACAACTAAATTAGCACATAGAGAAACACACAGAGGGAGCAATTTTAATACAAATCATTAATGCCACTACCCGTTATATTTTTGGCTTTTGCAAATACGACCGAAGATCCACTTGGATTGTTGGATGAGGAACGTAAAGCCATTTGTGATGTACTGATTCCGTTGGAAAGCAAACAGTATTTCCAACTCTATCGGGAACCGACCGCAGACACAGAGGACATTGTGCAATACCTGACCGAGTTCAAAGATCGGGTTGTACTCTTCCATTATGGTGGTCATGCGACTAGCGAACATCTAATCCTAAAAGGAGAAGAAGCAAACGCTGACGGTATTGCAGAACTACTCGCTCAACAAGACAATATCAAAGTCGTTTTTCTAAATGGCTGCTCCACAAAAGGACAAGTAGAACTATTGTTAGAATTGGGTATTCCAGCAGTCATCGCAACCTCTGTGCCTGTGAATGACAAACGCGCAATGGAATTCGCAGCCACTTTTTACAATGCGATGTCTAACAGCCACACTTTAAAAGAAGCTTTTGAAACCGCAGCGGCTGCCGCCAAAACCAAGACCGATAAAGAAGTGAAAATATACAGAGGCGTCGCTCGTCGAGATGCGACTCAACACCCCGAGTTGCCCTGGGGGCTTTACGTTTCCGAAAACGAGCAGGATGTTCTGAAATGGAAACTACCGACCAAAAGTCATAAGAACATTGTCATAGAAGACACAACGGCTGCACCTACCCCAGAAGATTTTTCCACCAACCGACATCTGACACAAACGCTCTTCGAAGCTTTTGCTTCTTATAATGAGTATCTCGAATTTGCCTTATTCAAACATCAGAAAAAACAAAAGATAGAAATTCGGAAAGTGCGACAAGCAATCATGGATTGTGTACCTGCTCCGATTGGTGATCAGATTCGACGTTTGTTTGCTTTGGATGAAATTGGTAAAGAGCGCTTGGAGCAAATCATCAGTACTTATAATAGTTTGACAGAGCTGATGGTCTTTGCTTTGCTTTCGCAATTATGGGATACTAAGTTTCTGAAAAGC
>JBGCDT010000099.1:0-3989 GCA_045105695.1 Saprospiraceae bacterium
ACTTGGTTTCCGCTGGGCAAGCCTGTGGGTCATTGATCACTACCTCTCCACAAACGTTTGATAAGTGACGAGCTACATCAGCTGCTTTTGAATTACGGATGTCAGTTACGTCTTCTTTGAAAGTAATTCCCATGATGAGAATTTTAGATTGACTAGGCTTTTTTCCTCTGGACTTTAATTCTTTTACAATTTTCTGAGTGATCTTTACCGGCATGCTGTCATTGACCATACGGCTGGCAGAAATCAGAATTGGATTATGTCCTACTCGAATAGATTTTTGAATCAAATAATAAGGATCAACTCCAATACAGTGACCACCTACCAAGCCAGGGTAGAATTTTAGGAAATTCCACTTTGTACCAGCAGCTTCCAAAACATCGAAAGTATTGACATCCAACTTGTCGAAAATCAATGATAACTCATTCATCAAAGCGATGTTGACATCACGTTGTGTGTTCTCTACAATCTTTGCTGCTTCTGCGACTTTGATAGTTGGTGCGCGGTGGATACCTGCTTTAATAATAGTGGTATAAACTTCTGCTATAATACGTAAAGATTCCTCATCAGAACCAGATACGATTTTTACAATTTTATCAATGGTATTGGTTTTATCTCCTGGATTGATTCGCTCAGGTGAGTAGCCAACTTTGAAGTCTTTATTGAAAGTCAGACCCGAAATTTTTTCTAAAATTGGAACGCACACTTCTTCTGTGCAACCTGGATAAACAGTAGACTCAAAAACAACATAGTCTCCTTTTTTCAGACCTTTAGCTACCGTGGAAGTAGCCGCTTTCAAGGCTGTTAAATCAGGCTGATTGAAACAATCAATAGGAGTAGGAACAGCCACTACATAGAACTGTGCATCATCTAAAACCTCTTGCTTACAGGTGTATTTGATGTCTTTATTCTTAAACTGCCAGGACTCTAATTCCGCAGAAGGATCTTCCCCATTCTTCATCATCTCTACTCTAGATTCATTGATGTCAAATCCGATCACAGAAAACTGACGAGCAAATTCTAAGGCCACCGGCAATCCTACATAACCCAAACCGACTACGGCCAAATTGGCTGTTTTGTTTGTCAATGCAGTGAATAAATCTTCATTGTTGGTTTTGGTAGTTTTTGCTTGATCTTTAGTTGGTACTGTCTTGTTGTTGATGATCGAATTCATAAGTATTCTAGTTTAATAATTTATTAAATGACTTTAAGAAATAAGAGTCTAGCCGATTGGGGGAGATTGAAAACTAAAGTTGAAATTTTAGCTTTTTGTGACCGAAGGTCGGGGGAGATGATTTGGTTATTTCAAAAAGGATTCCATTTTTTATAGTGTAAAAAAAAAGCTATTCGACGAATGTGAAAACCCGGTGCTTTTGCTTGACAGAACAAAGTAATAGCCACATATATAGTCTGTATTTTTAAATAGATAAAAAGAAACAGAATGGAAAAGAGGAATAGAGAAAGAGATGGCTATGCTAATTGAAAACAGATCAGCTACTATGAATCAATTCAAATACGGCAGTAAAAGCATCGTATTGCGATTTAACTTTTAGGTCGGACCTTCTATCGAAGCTGTATCTGGAATTATAGATGGGTATGGTTTCTAACTGAAAACCAGTTTTCCGAGCGAGCAGAGGAAGCAGAACGTCTACTCCCCAGCGAAGGTTGTATGTTTTTACAATATCTATATTGATTATTTCTTCAAGTATGGGCAGAGGGTAAAGCTGAGTTCCGCCTGATACGGGGTCATAGTTCTCCAAGCCAAATTTATCGATCAATATTTCGTCTGTTCTCCTTTTTCTAGCTTGTTCATAAAAGGTCATTTTCTTTTCAGATGGGATAATTCTGATTCCTACAAGAATAGTTGAAATTGGACAGAAGCTGACAGATTGAATTCTATTGAAAAACTTTAACAATACCTCTTCATGTGAAAAGTCATAATCCATATCCAGCTTGATAACCATGTCAGGGTGGTTGCTTACGGCTACTTTGAAAAGCCGCAGCATTGTTCTAGCTGTACCTATATTAATATCATTTTCTAGTAGAAGGATGGGAATTTTTTTACAAGGCCTTTCTCTCAAAAATTCAGTAATCAACAAAGTACTATCATCTGTACTCCCGTCATTGACAATTAGTATTTGAAACGAAAAGGCATTTTCCCCTTCTAATGTATCTAATATAGAACGAAGAACGGTTTTGACATTATCGGCCTCATTGTAAACAGGAATAACGATATCGATCTTGAAAGGCTTTCTTCTTAAGTTGAGGACCATATTAATAGTTGAGTTGCTTACGGTATATACTATGTCTCTTATGCCTTGGCAAAGTTTGTACCTTCTTCATTTTATACCTATCATTGGTTTATTCAGCAATAGCAAGAATAATTATGTTAAAATTTTAATGTTTCTTTGAAAAATAAATACACATTGAGTACTTTTGTTACTCAATAAGCTACGATGATCGAAACGTTAATTTCATCCAAGACCCGAATCAAACTATTGCTCAAATTTTTTTTGAATAGCAATACCACAGCGTATTTGAGATCGCTGGAAGGAGAGTTTGGTGAAAGTACAAATGGTATTCGAATTGAATTAAATAGAATGGAAAGTGCAGGTATGCTGACTTCCAAATCTGTCGGTAACAAAAAAGTATTTCAAGCTAATACGCAGTACCCTTTATACAAAGAGATCAATAGTATTATCATGAAGTATGTTGGTCTGGATCGAATTATCGAAAATGTAGTCAGTCGTTTGGGAGCAGTGGAGCATGTTTATTTGGCAGGAGAATTCAGCAAAGGTCTGGATAGCCAAGTGATCGACTTGATTTTTATTGGGGATGTTGACAAGAGTTACTTAGTTACTTTAATAGAAAAATCAGAAGAGCTGGTAAAGCGGAAGATTAGATACCTGGTTTACAGCAGTAAAGAAGTAAAAACGATGGATTGGGGGCAGTTTAGCCCTGAGCCATTACTGCTTTGGTCGAAGGACTAAAGTAAGGGAGACTAAAGCAAGTCTCCACATTCACACGGTAAACTTTGATGTTATAATAATAGGTGCAGGAATTGCGGGGTCCACTCCCTCGGAGCGCGACCCGCAATTCTACTTTTAGACCTATATTTCTTGAATTACACACCATGCTGACTGCTACTCAAATGAGTTTCTTTCGGCTGAGAACACACACGAATAAAAGTATTTCATTTAAAAGATGAAAATACCCTAAACTACTTTAAGGAAGCTCGGAGATTGCGACTTTTAGAATAGGCGATTGCACCGTTTTTTTTTGGATAATAGAAAAAACATAACCAAGACACCTTTACCAAAGGAAAAGTCATAATATTATTAACAATAATATTACATTTGGCTTCCTTTTTAAAAAGCAGTAAGATTAGCATAACCGATGCCTACGCCTCCTACATACGAAAATCACCTACACCTAACCGACCCTCGATGGTTCGCTATTTACACGAATTACAAGCGAGAGAAGATTGTCAGAAAGGCACTGGATGCGAAAGACATTGAGCTCTACTTACCACTCCAAAAGAAAACACGACGCTACGTCCGTAAAGTCAAACACGTAGAACTACCACTTATCAATTGTTACATCTTCGTGAAAATTATCAAACCGGAATACATCCGCGTTTTGGAAACGGAGCATGTCCTCAAATTCATTCGCTTTTCCAACAACCTAATTTCTATTCCCGAGGAAGAGATGCAACTGATGAAACGTATCATCGGCGAGCAACTTGACTTTAGTATTGAACCAACGATTTTTGTAGAGGGAGAGGAAGTAGAAGTTATTGGTGGAGAATTGACCGGGCTGGAAGGAAAGCTAATTTCAAAAGAAGGAAAGCAACAATTTTTGGTAGAACTAACTAATGTTGGATTTCAATTTCAAATGTCTATTGATCCGAACCTGTTAAGAAGTAAGAATGGTAACTGGCATAAAGCGACTACCTTATAATATATACTCAGCCTTTTGGCTAATAAAATACA
>JBGCDT010000100.1:0-25409 GCA_045105695.1 Saprospiraceae bacterium
ATTACCATACCAGGTATCTTATTGCTTTATCTGAATCGAAGTCATCCAGAGACGTATAAGGAATTCATCAAAGTATTAAATCAACAATTGGAAGCGCTTTTTCCTTCCTTGAAGTAGGGACGGATTAAATTTTGGGCGAGAGGCTCCACCGTCCTAACGGTGGGTTTTATTAAATGGTTTTAGAAGTTAACTAGGACAATGCTGCGTAATTGTATTGTTAGAGGGTACAACATATTTCAATAAGGTGCATTTCCAATGAATTCCAAGAAGTCCTTCATCTGTTCTGGTTTCATGACTTTTGTCACTTTCACCTGTCCTCCGCTTTTTCCACATTTGTTTAACCACTGGTGAAAATAATCTCTGTTTTCATCCGGCATGGTACAGACTTAATACTCATTGATATTAATACTCGTAATCTTGCCCCTCGACTAAAAGTCATCGATCCAAAAGGCGAACAAGTTTCAGGCTTGGTCGCTCTTAACGCGGAAGATCTTAGGGAAAAACTATCGTCTGGAAAAGCTCTTGATTTCGAGGAAACAATTTTCATCACAAAAGAGGTCATCACCTCTGGAGCAACCGTAGCCGTAAAATGCTCAAAATAGTAAAAGACACTAATGGTTTGAATGACTTCCTGCTTGCTCCCTGTAGTCCAGAGACTTTTCAGATCATGTAAGATAATCCGGAATATCATCCGAGCTGTTTTGAAAATCTGCATACGAATTTAGCGTTCTTCGGAATACAACCGGATGACATTCCAAATGACTTTAACATCTTTATGAATGCTCCCATAGCACCTGATAAAAAACTTAGTGTGTTGCCGCCAACGAGTAAAGTGGTAGATTATATGATACTGGAAGCACTGATGGATTTAGTCATCGGAATGACGGCTTGTTCTGCCGAGCAAAGTAATAATCATAGCTTTAAGCCAATTCATTGGGAGATACTGGAAAGTTGAAAATAGAATGTTCGTGTGTTTAAATTGAGGTCAAGATAAACGTAGTGAAAAAAAATGCTCAAATCTAGTGGAATCTCTAACTAGCTGATTATGAACATTTGATCTCTAAAACAGTTACTCTTACACAATTAGAAAAATACTATTTATTCTATGCTGAAAAAGATATTCCTCTCGCTAGTTTTCCTAACAGTCCTTTCGATGGCTTATTATCAAATCTGGTTTTTACGCCAACCAGAGCGGAACATCCCTTTCGGAGAATCACATTTCATCAGCCCTGCCAACGGAAAGGTAGCTGCTGTTACTCACTGGCAAGGAGATTCTTTAGCTTGGATAAAAGACGCTGGTGTGGTAGAAGTACTCACAGAAGACATCGCTGACAAAGGTTGGCTGATCGCCATAGAAATGGACATAACCAATGTACACTACCAGCGTGCACCCATCGGCAGCAAATTAATCAAAGAAGATTATACGGAAGGGAAATTCAGAAATGCTTTAGTAAAAACAAACGCTTTTGGATTTCGATTGGAAAACGAAAGAAATTCTCTACTTTTCAAAACAGAGGAAGGACTAAAATATAAGGTCGTTCAGATCGCGGGTTTGCTGGCTCGAAGAATAGTGGATTATGTAGAACCGGATCAGGAAGTAGGCCAAGGAGATGTTATCGGGCTGATAAAATTGGGGAGTCAGGTCGTCCTCATTTTACCAGATGGAGTAAATCCATTAGTGAAAACTGGAGATGTAGTAATAGATGGCGAAACAATTCTGGCGGAGATAATTGAGGGTTTGTAAATGTATTGTTATAAAGCAAAGGTTTTTAAAACCACTTCTTCTTCCTGAAAAAAAACAATAGTCCTACAACTATTAAAACCATAACCCCCAACAAGACAAAATACCCATTTGCATATTTCAACTCTGGAATATTTTCAAAATTCATCCCATACAAACCCGCTAGAAAAGACAGCGGCACAAAAACTGTCGTAACCACCGCAAGCAACTGCATCACCTGATTCATCTTATAACTAATCTCCGAAAGGTATAAGTCCTGTAGCCCATTGAGCATGTCTCGGTAAGTCTCTACTCGATCCATAATCTGAACCGTATGATCATATAGATCACGAATATAAACAACCGTTCGATCTTCAATTAGTTCGTTATCTGATTTAGCAAACTGGCTCACTGCTTCCCTGAGTGGAGCAATAGACTTCCTAATGGTGAGCAGTTCTTTTTTCAGATGGTGAATTTGTCCTTTTATAGAATTGTCTGGCGAAGCCATTAGTTGATCTTCAAGAGCTTCGATCACTTCTTCTATTTCATCAAAGATGACATAATAATTATCTACGACATTGTCGAGTAAAGCGTAAGCTAGGTAGTCTATCCCTCTTAGTCTTATTCGTCCACGACCGCTGTGCACTCTTTGGCGAACAGCTGCAAACAAATCGGTTTCTGCTTCCTGAAAAGAAAGTATCAAGCCGTTTGTGAGGAATAAGGCAACCTGCTCTGTTGTTATTTCGAACTTTGTCTTATCAAAAAAAAGTGATTTAAAAATGATGAAGATTCCATTTTCGTATTCTTCAAACTTAGGACGTTGTTGCGTATTTACAACATCTTCTAACACAAGGGGGTGTATGTGAAAAGTTTTTCCAATGGACTCAATTAAAGCAGTATCGTGAAGGCCGCGTACATCGTACCAGTCAATTTGCTCATTATCAGTTGCCTGAAAAGTAATGTCCTTATGATTGTCCAGTGTATTTTCATTCAGTTGCTCATTGTCATATTGTAAATGATGAACGAAGACTTTTTCTACTTTTTGGTTTCCCAAAAAAACAACCGAGCCTGGTGGCAAACCAGCCTTAGTTCTTCTTTTCTTTTTCTTTGGAGTAGCCATAGACTAAGCGTTTGGGTTATCCTTCTGAATAATTGTCCGATGTGGAAACGGAATTTCTACCCCTTCTCGATCAAATCTTTTTTTAATACTTTCGAATAGATCACAGCTCAGTATAAAACCATCTGGCGAATCCTTTGCCCAAGCCCAAGTGCGCATATTGACAGCACTTTCTCCAAAGCCCAAAACTCTTGTTACTACTTCTGGTGTACCACTTTGTATTTGCTCTGGATTTCTTGGATCAACATGCAAGGGGTGTTTTAAAACCTCTTCGGTCATGATTTTTTTTGCTAAGTCAATGTCACTGTCAAAGCTGATTCCGACATCAATGTATTTGCAAATTCTACCATCTGCGAAATCTGCATTGATAATAACCTCATCGCTGATTACGGCATTTGGAATAATAATTCTTTTGTTTTCGAAATCTCTAATGACGGTATGGCGAAGGGTAATATCTTCTACAATGCCAGAGAGTCCACGCAAGGTCAGTCGATTATTGATTCGAAAGGGCTTAAACATAACTATGAATGCCCCGCTAATAATATTACTTAAAGCATGCTGAGATGCAAAGCCAACAGAGACTGCCAGTATACCCGCACCTGCCAGAAGCGAACTTGCTAAGGCCCTCAAATTAGGCATCGAATAAATGGCAATACTAAACCCAGTGATATAAACGAGAGCAGAAATAGCATGTCGCAAAAACAGATAATTCGTAGGGTCTGTTTTCATCTCGAAGGTGGAACGTTGTATCTGTCGTCGGAAGAAACGATTGACGAGATAGGCCACAATAATAGTAGCAATGATAATGGCAATGAATGTTCCGAAGTGAATCAGACTTTCTTTCATGATGGAAAGTATATTTATTTGATTTATAGAATGACTTAAAATACCAAAGGCTGGTAAATATACTCAAAACAAGAAGCAGCCACTACAAAGCCATAGTTTTTCTCTGAATAATATTACACTACTTTTTTCATTCTTTTTAGAAAATAACCTGAGGCGGCAATTACCAAGAATACTAAACCTGGTGCAAAGAAAACACTTAGGCCGTTTTGATAACCTAGTGCTGTTTGAATCGTGGCAAAAGTGATGTAAGTAATCGCCCATATTATAATCGCATTCATTGTGCGCATGAGGCGAGTGGTGATTTTATAGAGCTGCTCCGCATTCTCAGCGGTTACTTTTTTGGGATAGTTAAAAGTATGTGGGAAGCGGTTTATGATAAGTAGCCCAAAGTACATGACAACGCCGATTATGGGCAATGTCCAGATGATCCCTTTTCCACCAAAAGCATCTGGTACTCCATTAGCGTCATAGTGCCTTGGAAGAGATCCTGGCAACTCACTATAATGCATGACCGGAAGTGCTAACAATACAATTACACCAAAAAAGGTAATGGCCTCGATGAGGTAATCAAGTGATTCTAATTTGACTTTTACTATAGGTTGGGACATTTTCTATGTTTATAGATCAGATAAATAATGATTAAATATAGCAAAATGTGAGAAAGGTATTTCTCTCGATTCTGATCACTACCTACTAAAAATGGCCACCGAGGTATTCCTCGGGTGGCCATCATTTCACCATTAAATTAATTTCTATGAAATCGACTTTTCTTAAGCCGCCTATTTTTTATGATAGTTTGATAAGCGATGTGCTTTTCGCTATTCTGCATTATAACCACGGTTTAGGATAATTGTTCTAGCAAAGGTCTCACGAATTGGATTTTTTATTTTGCAGGTACTTCAGAAGTGTCGTAACTACCTTGTCATCTACGAAGTAAGATGAAGGCGAAGTCTAGGTTATTAAAAAAGAAAGAGGTGAAAACTGATTTGTACACGATGCCAACTTAAAAATAACGAGCTAGAAACCGCAAAACTTTCAGCGTCTACAAAGAGGGTATAGTAAAGAGCTAATGATTAGGATCGCATCCGCAGGACTTGCAATCCCCCCTTTCGCATTTTTTCTAAAACTTCCTTTGCATAAAGGCGTAGTTCCGGATCGTTATAATCAATACACTCTTGAACGAGAGGAATGTTGTGTGGATCAGCGAGTTGATTGATCAGGTTTAGCGTTGCAATTTTAAGTCGTAAGTTATTCGTATCACGGAGCATAATTTGCAAACACTCGTACTCGCTAGGAGAATCTATATCAAGCCTGCTAATATCCTTTTGTTGGTTTAAGCCAATGGCAGTTATTTCAAATACGGGAATGATCGATTTCTTAAGATTCCGTTCCAGAATATTATCCAGAAATTCCAGGGCAGTAATTCGCACTTTCGGTTTTCTACTTTTTAAACCCTTAGAGATAGCCAAGGTATTGGTGGTGGAGTAGAGTAAACCAAGTAATGCGAAAATATTATCCATTCGATTGGTTAGCATCTTTCGAGAGAGGAGAATGACTCTTCTTCTTGCGGATCTAATCGATAACTCATCTGACTTCAAAAGTTCTTTTTGTGTATGAACTAAAGCTAGGATACGTTTGTATCTCCAGAGTTCTTCAAGAACTTGCAACTCAATCTTCTTCTTTCTAAATCGTAAATTAGGATAACGATGGTACATATAATCAAGCGTCTTTAGAGCCTTTCGTCGGACAACAGGGTCTTCAAAATTTAAGAGTCGGAAAATAAATTGCAAAGAAGTCTGAGTACCTATCTTTTTTAAGACTAATGGAAAACGCCTGATAATTGAAATATCCTCTGGACTCGCTTTCTTTACTGTTTTAGTCATTAGTTTTATGAGCTGACCCTCGTATTTTATTAGTGCCTTTTCTGCAATTCTAGCAAACTTAGCTTGTCTGGTAAATCGTATCAACTCTTTAAAGAAAAGCTCACTTTTCGTTCTGCCGGCAGCCTGTATCGCCTCTCTTACTATGTTAGGGTTCTCCGCATTTAGAAAGTGTATCAGTTCTTTGTTCAGCGAGGGTATACGTACATAGCCGATGGCTTGAATGGTATATATCTTCTGAGTGAATTGTCTTTTTGGATTCGTAATTTTTGGTAATTGCTCTAGTCTCGTTCTAATACGTCCTTCCAGGTTGTAGTTTTGTTTGAGTTTAGTATTGTTCTGAACTTCTTTGCACAGAGCCAATAATGCAGCACCACTGAGGCGTTCGTCGGGGTCCTCTAAATGTTGATTTACTACCTTTTTATTCGTCATGACAGAGTGCTCAATTTGATACGCGATAGCTGCCATTTTTACTTCTTTGGGTTGATTGCCGTTTACCATCTTGGCAATTTTCGTATGAATGTTTCTTCTTTTGAAATTTGATAAATAACGAATAGCTTCTACGCGCACAACTGGAGAAGAGTGATCTAACAATTGTGCAACGAGTCGCTGTAGTCTTCTATCCTTCGCAGGAACGATGGCTTGTAAGGCCCGTGCAATTTTAGCTGAGTTGCCTCTCTGAATAATTGCTCTGATGTCGTCAAAAACAGCGGAGCGACGAATACGTCCAGCAGCTCTACCTCCATCACTTACATTGTCTAATATTTTATTTCTAAAGGAAGAGAGGTATTCTTTTTCAACCCAATAAACCATTAAAATCCATAGACCAATAAATCCCAGAATGATAAAACTGATAGTAGTCGTTGATAAGGATAATCCTTTGACGACAAATATTAAAATAAAACCACTAAGCCCTGTTGCCAAGCTATCTACAAAGACATCGATGAATGTTTTTGTCTGATTCTTCGTTTGTGTATTGATCGGAAGAATCAATAATTCCATGGCGGATTTATTGACCGATTGTTTCAAACTACCATCAGCCATTTTCATAAATACGGCAGCCATTAATAGCTCAGGAGCAGCGATCAGTGCAAGAACGGCCAATCCAATTCCTATAGGTAATAACAACAAAGAAATACCAACTCCAAAACGACTAATGACAAAGCGAGTCAGTAAAAGCTGAATTGTAAAAGCGGCTACATTGAATGTTGAAAACCAAAAACCAAAGAACGCAGTCAAGGCTTCGGGGTCTGTTATTTGCGCACTGGCGATCCCTCCAAATTGATAATCTACCAATCGTGCTACTATACCAGTGATCGCAACTATGGCCGCTAAGTAACTGAGGTGCTTGGATTGCAAGACTAACCTGAATGCAGAGGTTTCTGGTTTTTCTTCCTTCTTGTTTTGATCGTAAGCTTTAGTGGCTTTGCTTCTATGGAATATCCAAATGGTAAGTGGCAAACATAATCCAATCGTAATGGCAGCTACGAATGGCAACTCAATACTACTGATGTAATGCATCAAAAAACTAGTTAGATAACCACCAAAGATTCCTCCTGCAATTGCTCCGGCTCCGATAAAACCGATCAGTCGTTTTAGTTCTCTGACATTAAAAATTCGATTGGCTAAGAGCCAAAACTGAGAGGTTGTCAAGACTGCAAATATGGCTAACCAAATGTAGAATGCATACAGAATTCCACTTTCCCAAAAACCAATCTTTAACGCAAAGCCAAACCCTAACAATACAATTACGGAAGAGATCAGTGTCCCATTTATCAAATAAATAAAAGGAACTTGATGTACAATTCGAGTATACAAAGTGGTTATGATTCCCGCAAAAATAGCGACCAGAATATAAGCGGTTGGTAAACTTTCTATACCATGCGTCGAGAGGAATAAACTATTTATAGTGGGCTTGAGAACGAGCAGGGTCGTAATGATCAGAAAGATGTTGAGCTGCATGCTCAAGGCACGGAACAACTCTCCTTCCCGGATATCGAATATTTTTTCGAGTGTAGCTCTGATCATTAGAGGTTAATTCAAATTTTACTTGAGTTAATTCATCTTTTAAAGTTAACTCAAAATATCGGTCCTTTATGTTTTAGACTGGTCCTATTGCTAGAAAGTTTAGAGAACTCTATTGTTTTTATTATCGCATTTAAATTGGTCCTTATTCTTAATCATTAGACAGAAGAACTCGTGAAAGTCATGCTCTTGACTAAAAGTAGAAAGCCGAAATTCCATTTCTGAAGCTTCGGCTTTCTACTAATTAATATTTATTTTGCTTTTTTATTTCGTAGCTAGTTTTGGCTTCTTGCTGATCTTCATTGCTTTTTCAACGGCGTAAACCAATTGTCTGATGATTTGCTCGCCCGCCGGATCTTCGGTCAAAGCAACCATGATATACTTTCTGGAAGCATCTCCAATAACCATTGCAGAGTCAGAATGGTAGTTGCTCCAGGAGCCAGATTTTCTGTAGACTTTCGCATTAGGAGCGATCTTATCCAAAGTATTTACAAATTTGTGATGCAACTTAGGGTTTACTAAAATATCCATCATTTCCTTAGAACGCTTTTCGTTTACCAAAGCACCATTTGCCAATTTGTAGTAGTATCTGCAAACTTGCTCAGCAGTTGCTGCGTGGCTCAAGCCTTTCATTGGTTCTGGATTTCTAGCACCACCTGCTGCATATCTTTTTCCAACCCATAACCCGCCACCATGTGTTCTATCGTAAAGGGCGTATTCAGGAGACATTAATACATCAGATATTTTTTTATAACCAACTCGGTCAATCATACGAGTAGAAGCCTGATTATTTGATTTTGCAATCATCAGGTGCATATCATTTCTAACTTCTTTAGTGTCCTTTAGCTCGCCCTTGTCGATGGCATCCATAGCTGCTAAAAGGATAGCTATTTTAGGAAGGCTAGCCGCGTACATCATTTCCTTTCCGTTGACTGCTGCGTATTTTGCATTAGAAAAATCGCGAAGATCAACTAAACCTACTGATAGTTTTTTCATTTGAATAAGTTTCTTCCAGGTTGGATTTGCATTTAGCGTTTGCTCCAAAGCTTTTTGTAATTTGGAGTTTTGACACTGACGAAGTGGTGTATATTCTTTTGCTACGGTAATAGCTTCTGGAATTTCCTTTTTAGCTACAGGTGCTATGTTTATTGTCTTGCTTTTTTTAGGAAGTGTAAATGATACAATAACAGTGGATAATAGCAATACGCTGAATAGCTTAACGACAGAAGATAAGGTCATAAATGGACTGATGTTGTGGATGTTAAAAAACCTGAGTGAATGCTCAAATTGGAAGAGGGGGAAATCGTAATGCTTTATACTTCTTAACGAAGTTCTGCAAAGAAAAAGCATTTGCAATAATAAAACCAAGATATAATGTTAAACTTTGCGATGGCTGTTTAACTTAAATATCGCAGTTTTTGATCTACTGAAACATTATTCTGATTTTATAAGGAATTGAAATACAATTAGAAGCTTTTTTGTTTTTGAGTAAATTGAATATAAATATTTGATTATCATAGACTTATGTATTTGTTTTGATTAGAATGAAAACGAGATTTAATAATGATTCAAGAGGTATCGTTAAATTGTTTGTTTAAAAAGTCTGAATTCATCAGAAGTTAAAGGACTGTTAAAGATTTTTATTTAACCTTGTTTGAAAGTTGCAACTGTGACTTTTACTGAACAAAAACGTCTTTTAACCCATCTAGCAAAAAGCGCCATAAAATCATCTGATGAAACGTATTCCACTTCTACTTGTCTTAGTTGCAATTTGTCTTCATACAAACCTTCCTATAGCTATTGCTCAAAAAGTTTCTGATTCGGAAATTAAAAAACGCATCATAGAATACCAAGGCCTCGACCGCGGTCCATATCGAGATATCCGTTGGTTTTGTGACGATGGTTCTATCCTTCCTCCTAGAGATACGACTTGTCCCGATGGTGGTGTACAGCGAGCGCGTTACAAAGGTGACATTATTGCTTTGGGTGAAAGCAACCACATCTTTTTAGCGCAAATTTTAGCAACTACTTCCAAAAGCAACTTCTGGGATGCCGCTAACAATCACTCTCGAATGAAGCAATACCAGTTAGGTAATTACCTTCAAAAAAATGACAACGGCTGGATCAATCGAAAGAGCCAGTACTACAGAGGAGCTTATCAAATCGAAGATGAAATGGAGTGGGGGATTGAGTTCTTAGAATATCTCCTGCGCTCTGAAAAAAACATTCAGGATAAATTTTTTCTAATTAGACAAGCTACTAAAGATATTCCTCATTCTACAGACAGTGATGAGTCACAGCGTATCCGTGCGCTTTCTAAATTGATAGCTGAGGAGTATTCTTCCTTTATGGACCTGCGTATAAAAATACACGGACAACCAGATGCCGGTGATGTAAAAGAGGTCGAAGCTTTTTATGAAAAGCATAAAGATAAAATGGCAGCGGCGCAACAGAAGCAGATGGAAGATTTACTGATAGATATGAAAAATTTCTATGCTCCAGTTGATATTAATAGCTTGAAAGGACTCCTCAAAAAAGTACCTTCTGATTCTGACATACACAATAATGTATCGGACTTCATCAAAGAATTTAGCGCAAGCAATTCTCTGGAAGAAAAGCTAAAGTTATCTGCAACTACACTGCTAGATATTCGAGTGGAAATGCCAGAGGTGAAAAGTCGAAAAGCGCGCTTAGCCCTTTTGGATTTATCTATCGCTTTGGAAAATATTTTCGTTCGTTCTATTGGAGAATGGAAACCCGCCTCCATTACAGAAATGGCAGATAAAATTTTCATCTCTGGTAAAGTAGCCACTGGAACTGGCTTTCTCGAACTCTGGGAATGGAACGCTATAAAGTCTTCACTAAAGGAGTCCCCTGCAAATAACGATACTGAGGCAAAACAAACTTACCTCGCAGATGCACGTCGACTAGTAGAGTGGGGCGCAGGAATGACCAGAGCGTTCTATCAGGATGTAGTGGATCTGTATCAACCTTTTGAGACTAAGGCTTATGGCTTTATTGACGACCGAGTTCGTTCTTCTGTTTTGTTGGACTTGGGAACTACGGTTGGATATTTTGCAGATATGATTGAGAACGATAAATCAAAAAGTAGTTATTTGCTTGGTATTGATAATGCTAGTCATGCTCGTGGATTAAATCCAGGTTACGCTATGGGCGAATTGGAAATCATAGAATCCACCAAGGAAGACATGGAGGTAGACAAAAACAAAATCTACATTTTCAATCGTCCACCCTCTGATTTGAAACCCGTAGCTGGAATTGCTACAGTGACGGAAGGGAACTTAGTTTCGCACGTTCAGTTATTGGCTAGAAATCTTTCTATTCCAAACGCAGTAATCTCTGATGAAAATTTTAGTAAGCTGAAATCCTTTGCAGGTGAAAAAGCTTTCTATGCTGTGACCTCTGCGGGGCAAGTGATTATTAAGTTGGAAAACGAAATGTCTGATAAAGAACGAGCCTTATTTGAAAACAAGGAAAGAAAACAAGAGCGGGTAGAAGTCCCTGTTGATAAAATAAATCTGGAGCAAAAGAAAGTTCTAAATATGCGTGAGATAGATGCAACTTCCTCTGGCAGTCTCTGTGGCCCAAAAGCAGCAAACCTCGGACAGCTCAAGAAAATGTTCCCCGACCAAGTAGTAGAAGGTGTCGTCATTCCTTTCGGGATTTTCAGAGAACACATGGACCAAAAGATGGAAGGTCAGGAAGGTTCTTACTGGCGTTTTTTAAACGAGTCTTTTGCAAAAGCAGAAACGATGCGTACCAGTGGAAGGGATGAGACAGCCATCGAAAAGTATTTGCTAGAACAATTAGAAACGCTACGCGAAGAAATTTATAACATTACTTTTACAAATGCCTTTGAGAAAGATTTGAAAGCGCAATTTAGAAAAGCTTTTGGTAGATCCATTGGAAAGGTTCCAGTGTTTCTCCGCTCTGATACCAATATGGAAGACCTCAAAGATTTTACTGGAGCAGGTCTGAATTTGACCTTATTCAATGTCGTGGACGAGGATAAAATAATGAGTGGCATCAAAAAAGTCTGGGCTTCGCCATATACAGAACGTAGTTTCAAATGGCGACAACGTTACCTGCTAAATCCAGAAAATGTTTTTCCATCCATCCTGATTATTCCAAGTGTAGATGTAGAATACTCTGGTGTTTTAATTACAAAAGGAATCACTTCAAATAAAAAAGAAGATCTCACCTTAGCTATCAGTCGTGGCGCCGGAGGAGCAGTAGACGGACAAGCCGCAGAGTCCTATTTGTTAGAAGCAGATGGTACGAATAAATTGCTAACGCCTGCAAGGGAACCGAATTACAGAAGACTTCCCACAAGCGGAGGTACCTCCAGCAACATTGCAACCTTCGATGAATCCATTGCCAGTCGAGAGAACATTACGACCATTCGAAAATTCGCAAAAGTAGTAGAAGAAACTTTTCCAAAAGAAACGGGAATCGAACCTGTAGCGGCTTATGACATTGAATTTGGTTTTGCAGATGATAAACTTTGGCTGTTCCAAATTCGTCCTTTCGTAGAAAGTAAATCGGACTGGGAATCTATCGCAATTGATGGAACTACGATAGCTGTTGATGAGACTGGAAGTGTTGGTGAAACGAATGGAGGAGTACCTTGGTGGCAGTGGCTGGGCTTGCTGCTCGCGACTGTTGTTATTGGATTTTTTGCCTGGAAGATGTGGGAGGGGAGATCAGAAACGGATGCTTAATAACTGAATTTTTAATAGTATTTAGTTCGCGATCTACTTGGGTTGTTGATATCGAATGGAATTGAATCTAAGCTTGTCTCTTGACGTTTGAATTTCAAAGCATCAGGAAACAAGCTTAGGTTCAAATGTATTAAGATTTGACCTGTTTATCTTTTTTTACAAAGTAGATTTTTACAGCATCTCCATCCCCTTTTTGTACCGTAATACCATCATAGTTATCACTACTCTTTTTTAATAACTCCATGGCTTTCTTTCCAGTAATTTCCTTTTCATTAAGATAGAATGTAGCATTGCCGTCCTTGGCAACCAGTTCCTTGATGTACTCAATGGGATTCGGTGGCGGTGCGGGTGAGTTCGGCACATGCGCTTCCGGAGGACTAGGAGGTGCTGGTGCAATACCTTGATTTGGACTGATGGCTTTAGGAGGATGAGGCGCTTGAGCAGGTGGCGGTGGAGGTGGCACCAAGAGATCACCATTTTTATCTAACAATACTCTTCCGTCTGATTCTAATTCTATAACAGTACCTTTTGGAAGCGGCTCTAACTCGCCGCCAAAGGGGATTGGTGGTGGTGGAGGTATAGCTGCTTTTTCTTTTGTAGATAAGTCAGCATACGGCTTATAAATCTTTTGGCCGCCTTTGTTTGTACGAACAATAGTAGTGTTCTTGAAGAATTCTTCCTTTTGCGTTTGTTGTTGTTCCGTATTCTGTTCTTCTGTTTGCTGTGCATTTGTTTCATTACAAGAGAAAAGCATTAAAAGGCAAATAAATATTGGAATACTGGCAGAAGCAAATAGAATCCTAGTTCTATGCGAAGTGCTTTTTGTCATCATTTTTAATCGTTTTTTTGTTACTGAAAAATTCAAATTGCTGGCCAGGTATACCTTATTCAGAGTGGCCTTATCCAAAAGCAGTTCCTGGTATTCGCGCACCCGTCGGTGGGATTTTATAACCTGATCATCTGCTAAGAATTCGTGATTTAGTTGAATGGCTCTTTTGTAGGGAATTAGAATTGGGTTGAACCAAAATATTATCTGTAGCGCTTCTAGTAGAATAATATCTAAAGAATGCCATTGCTTGGCGTGCGTAAGTTCATGTGTGAAAATAGCGGTTTCGATTTTTTGATTTTGGTAGTCCGCTTCGTTTAAGAAAATATATTTTCCAAAAGTGTGAGGCGATTCTTTTTGTTTTAAAAGGACTAGTGTTGATCCTTTGTATCTGACTTGTTTATTAGAAATTGCTTTTTTGAAAAGCATTGTAATGTTTGTGAGAAATCGTATTAGAAAAATACTGCTAATAAATAAGTAGGTGGAGATTGAAAAATAATAAGCATATGGAATCTTAGAAGTATTGTCTTCTTGATGTATTATTTCTGTTGAAAAATTAAGTACTCCTTCTTCCGTAAGAGTATTGTTATAGTCTAAAAATGGAGAGGATATCAAACTACTAAAATCCACAAAAAAACCTGTTTCCAAAAATGGTACGAGGAAAGAGAACCCTAAACCGAAAAGTAAAAACCATCGGATGAATTGGTGCATTTTTTTGTTCTCAAAAAACAGATGATAACTTCCTAAGACCATCGCAAGACAAAGCCCCGATTTGATTAAATATAGAACCATTATTTTTTCTTTTTCTTTTTGATTTCCTTGTCAATTTCTTTGCGCAAAGCTTCTAGTTCTTCAGTAGACAAATCCGTAGCCTTCGTAAAAAAAGAAGCAAAGGTCGAAGCAGAGTCTCCAAAAAATTTATTTATCAACCCACGGAAGTGACTAGAAAAATAATCAGACTTAGCAACCAAGGGAAAATACTCACGCGACTTACCAACCGCTGAATAATCAATAAAACCCTTGTCTCTCATTCTTTTCAATAAAGTTGCAATAGTCGTTGCAGCAGGCTTTGGATCTTTATACTCTCCAATGATCTCCTTCATAAAAGCCTTTTTCAACTTCCATAAATGCTGCATTAGTTCTTCTTCTGATTTTGATAATTTCATCAATGATTAATTTGTGTTCTACAAATGTAGAATAAAATTTCTTATTCTACAAGTGTAGAAGGTTGTTTCTAGTAATTGTGGATTGAGCCATGGTAGCAATACTTTTGAATGTTGTTTGTTCAAGGAGCTGTTTAACTTTACAAAAAATCACTGAACATAATAGAATCTTCAGTAGTTTTACAGCGAAGTTTATTTACAACCTAGCAAATTAAAATGATAAAAAAAGCAAACATACTTCTCCTTATTCTCTCCCTAACTACGATAAGCGAACTCGCAGCTTTTCCTTTCGATGGCTTTATTTACAGCGGCATCAAACGTCTGTACCGCTTACAATTAATTCACGAAGGAAAGATGAAAGGGAAGACCGGCCCCGTAGGTCAAAACCTAAAGATGGAAGACATCAAACTCAATCTAACGGACAACCGACAAATGTCATCCCTACCAGAGGTCGATCCGAAGATGCAAGAAGCCTTGGAAGATGTTATTCCTAATCGACAAAAACGATACTCGGTGACGGTCATGGATATTACTCCTGGTCGCCCCGTTCGATACGCCGCTCAAAAACCAGACATCACTTATCAACCTGGAAGTGTTGGTAAGTTGGCCGTTCTGACTGGCCTGTTCCGAACGCTGCATGCCGTCTATCCAAACGATTATGAAAAGCGAATCGAAATTTTAAAATGTAGACAGGTAACTGCTAGAGAATGGGCAATGTCTGATCATCATACGGTTCCTTTTTTTGATATTGATACAGAAAAATATTTCAAGCGGACTGTTCGCGAATCTGATGTATTTACACTCTTCGAATGGATAGACCACATGGTTTCTGTAAGCAACAATGGCGCAGCGAGTGTCCTTTGGAGAGAAGGCGTGTTGATGCAGGTTTTTGGAAAAAAATATGAAGACCTGACAGAAGCAGAGGCAGAAGAATACTTCAAATCAGTCAATCGAAAAGAATTGTCGAGAATAGCAATAGGTGTTGTGAATGATCCTTTGCGAGAAATATGCATTGGAGTAGATGAGTGGCGACTGGGAAGTTTGTTTACTAGAGGAGGCAAAAATAGAATCGCAGGTTACGGTGGAAGTAGTGCTACACCAGCTGGCCTCATGAAGTGGCTCATGGCCTTGGAAAGTGGTACGCTGGTAGACGAAAAAAGCAGCCTTGAAATGAAACGACTTATGTACGTCACCGACCGACGCATCCGCTATGCTGCTACAAATGAGTTGGACAGTGCAGCCGTCTATTTTAAATCAGGCTCCTTCTACAAATGCAACCGAACGACCATGCCCAACTGTGGAAAATACATGGGGAATGTTTATAACTATATGAATTCTGTAGCCATCGTTGAGCAACCAGACAGTACAAAATACATGGTAGCACTAATGACAAATGTCTTAGGAAAAAACTCCAACTGGGATCATCGGTTGTTAGCTAAAAATATTGATGCGGTGGTTCGAAAAGGATTTGGGGATAAGAATGCGAAGGTGAATTTGGAGGAGGATCCGGAGGATAATGGAGAATGAAAAAAGCAGCTTTGAAACCATAAGGTTTCAAAGCTGCTTTTTAGATTTTATAAATCCCCCTAATTCCTACTGAGGAACATTAGACGGATTCAACAAATCGTAAAACTGATTCAACTTAGGCATAATGATGATACGCGTTCTTCTGTTCATAGAACGTCCTTCCGCAGTATCATTGCTTGCTAACTTGTTGTACTCACCACGACCAGCAGCAATCAACTTATTAGGATCTACACCATAGCTGTCCTTAAGTACTCTCACTACAGAAGTAGATCGCTTCACACTCAAATCCCAGTTGTCATCGATGCAAGAATTTTTGATCGGCACATTATCCGTATAGCCTTCTACGAGTACTTCGATCCCTGGTCTTGATTTGATGATCTGTGCGATCTTCCCAAGTACGTCAGATGCTTTGGAGGTAAGATTGTAGCTGCCACTTTGGAAAAGCATTTTATCAGATAGGTTTACAAAAACTACGGTCTTGTCAACTTTGATTTCTACGTCCTCATCTTCGATTCCATCTTTGAGTACACCTTTTAGATTGACAGCTAAAGCTAGATTGATAGAATCTGCTTTTGTTTTAGCCGCTTGTAAAAGCTGAATGTATTTGTCTTTCTTTTCCAGTTGACCCAAAGTCTCTTTGATGTTATCATTTGCAGATTGCGAAAGGACGGTCAGGTCACCTACTTGAGAAAGCTGCTGGTCTCTTACTTTTTTAGCATCGGCTAACTGCGCTCTCAAATCTGCCATCTGCTCATCTCTTAATTTAGCTGTGTTTTCTGCAGTCGCACGGGCTTGCTCGCAAGTGGAGAGTTTAGACATGTAACCGTTTAAATCCTGACCACATTTTGCCAGGTCTTTATTAGCTACTTCTAATTGTTTTTCATAGTCCATCTTCATTGCTGTTACTTTCTTTTTACTCATACAAGAAGAGAGTAGCAGACAAAGGCTTAAAAAACAAAGAATATTAATCGTTGATTTCATCTGATAATAATTTTGCTGAAGTTAAAGTGAATGAAATTTTTCCGTTTGTTAATAAACGTAAAAGCAAAAGTAGGTCGTACGTGAACAACAGACAAACTTATAACAACCTTATTTGTTCAAGGAGGCTCTTGCAGCAGCAAATAGCATCTATGTTGTCACAAAATAATTGAAGAATTATGGCTTTTTACAAACATCGAAATGATTCAATACGTATTACTTTTTTTGTTCCTTTAAATTGCATACTTATGAAACACATTTTTTTGTTCATTTCTATACTATTATCTTTTTCCACTTATGCACAGAGCTGCTTAGAGAATGGAATTATTTTCAATACCCAAGCGGCGATCAATTCATTCTCGACAGACTATCCAAATTGTACGGAGATAATTGGTGACTTAATCATAAATGAGGGGGGAGGTATTACAAATCTTGGTGGGCTATCTCAAATTACTACTATCGAAGGTGAACTCAAAATTTCAAATGGTTCTCTAATCAGTATACACGGACTTTCCAATTTGACTACAGTTGGTGGTAACTTAGAAATTCATTTCTGTAATTCATTGCAGACACTAGGAGGTCTCGAAAATGTGAATAGTATAGGAGGGAACTTTAGAGTGACAAACAACGCGGTCTTACAAAATATAGAAGGGTTAGGTGCTTTAACAGATATCGGTGGTTTCTTGGACATCTCTACGAATAGTATGATGACGACAATTACGGACTTTGATAATTTAGCTAATGTGGGAACTTCTGTATTTATTAGTGGAAATTTCTCCCTAGTTGAAATAGATCTGTTTACCAATTTAACTACTATCCCAGAGCATCTTAGGATTAGGTCGGAATCTCTATTGAATATGAATGGGTTCAGTAACCTTACCTCGGTGGGCGGCTTTCTAGATATTCACGATAACAATGCAATTACAAATCTAGAGGGTTTAAGTAATTTAAAATTAATTGGGGGAGATTTCCAACTATATAAGAATGACCAGCTAGTAAGTACAATAGGAATGCCTTCATTAGAGAGTATCGGAGGAGTGTTTTATATTTATGACAACGAATTATTGCAAGGACTTACAGGTTTTTCTGAGTTAAATAGTATCGGTAATAATCTGGAAATTTCAGAAAATGAAAGCTTGATTGATTTATCAGGGTTTTCCAATTTGAGTGATTTGAATGATGGAGTACTGATTGTTTATGATAATGCTGTGCTGCCTAGTTTGTTTGGATTAGGGAATATAAATCCAAGTTCTATTTTCGCCTTGGGTATTTACGACAACCCAATGCTGACAGTCTGTGATGTAGAAAGTGTTTGTGATTTTTTGGAAACCACAAATGATCTAAATGATAACATTGATAATAATGGTACGAGTGTCGGAGAAGGATGTGATGATAAGGCACAGATTCAATCAGCTTGTTTGATCGTAGATAATGTGAATGATTTTACGGAAGTGATTGCTCCATTCTATCCAAACCCAACTTCTGGTCTGACTCGCTTTATCAGCACTGAAAATTTTGAGATCAGCGTTTTCGACCTTTTTGGAAATAGAATAGAAGCTCCGATATCTAATACAAACGAAATAGACCTTAGGACTAAGTCTACAGGGGTATATTTCATCCGTTTGAAAAATACAAAACAAGAATTCTACGCAAAGGTCATAAAGCAATAGGAATACTATGAATAGAGAGGTTAGTTATCAACCGTTTTCCTAAATTTGATTACTAATTAGTACAGATATGAAAAAACTCATTTCACTTGGAGTGACTCTATTGTTGCTTCTATTCACACAGAAAGAAGTCAAAGCCCAACGCTCCCATGCCCTCTATGTAGAAGGACTTGGAAATGGTTTACTCTATTCCCTGAATTACGACGTTCGATTTGCAGAAAGAACAGATAAGTGGGGCGCTCGAATTGGAGTGGCTCCATACAGAGAAGTCTTTACAAGCTTAGTTCAAATTAATTATTTATTTGGAACAGGAAAACATAGATTCGAGGTAGGTGGAGGTGCTACTACTCAGTTAGGCTTTGCTGGTGAAAAAGGGAGAGCAGACATAGCTCCAAACGCTGCACTGATGTATCGCTATCAAAATCCATCGGGTAATTTTCTTTTCCGAGTAGGACTTGGTTCTATCTTCATCGGAAGTGATGAAGGGAGTACGTTTGAAGATTTAAATAAAATTTTTTGGTTCTGGCCTGGCTTGTCCTTAGGATATCACTTTTAACAAAAAAAAGGCACTAACCCATTTCAGGTTAGTGCCTTTTTTAGAATTATTTTTTAGCTTTATAACTGTATGAAAGTCGTATGGTCAATAGCCGTTTCCGGATAACTTCTAATCTGGAAAATAGCATCGTTGTAATCCTTGTCACCTCCTGGTATCAGAATATCTTCAAATCCAATAACAGTAGCTCCACAAGTATTGTCATACATTAACACACTCTGACGTTTGCCATCTTCATTGAATTCATAATCGGTATAATGTGCTGCATTTCCTACAGTGATATTTCCATTAGACCAACCATTTGCGTTTAAGAAAAACCCAACTACTGTATTTGCCTTGAAGCTCCCTAGTAGTTCTACCGTATTTCCTTCAAATAATCCACCTCCCGAACCTTGTGCAGAAGCATTTGGAAAGACAATAAGTTTTTGAATGTCTTCAACAGAACTCGGTGGATTATCTGCATTGTAATAGTAGTATCCTAAGACATTTTTATACCCAGCACCTTCATGCAAGAAAGTAACTCTTAACTCTGCATCTTCCTGAATATAAATACTAGATGGAACATCGTCTCCAAAGTATTCAGGATGTGCTTGTTGAATATTTAATCCTTCTGGAAGTGCACTTGTGAAAATATTAGAAAGTAATGTTGGGCAAGTTTCCTCATTTTCTACTAAGTTGTCTGGCACACCCTGACCATTATAAGAATCAATAGGTAAGTAATCACCTGGTTGTGGCCGCTTTAGTATTTTTACTCCAGCTTGTCCTTTTGCAACAAAAACCCACTCTCCATGTGTCGCTATCATATTTGCAGAAGCAGTAACGGCATCATCCATATCCCACTGAAAAATTCGCTCAGGGTCACCACCGAATTCCGGCTGTGTAAATATGGTCATTCCATCAGCTCCGTTAGCTGCGTAAATAAATTCTCCGTCAGAAGTTACTCCGTTTGTATTCCCAGACGTAATCATGTCAGAAGGAGAAGTCCAGGTTGTTTCACCAGAGTTAATGTTTACTCTTTTAAGCCCTTCCATTCCGGCAGTTATATAAACTTCATCAGGATTGTTTTCGACAAAATGCATCACACTTTTTCCTCTACCAATCTCATCTACATTCTGATGTAAGATGGATCCTACAGGAAACTCTTCTGCAAAGTCAAATGAGCCAACGTCAGCTATTCTTATAGTAGATTCTTCACCTGTTTGCAAACTAACTACTTTAGTGGCTAATCCGTTTACTCCATTTACATCTATATATTTCCCATTCTGAAATTCTGCTCCACCAATAACGCTTAAGTCAGAAGCGTTCAGGCAGAAAGCCCCACCATTGGTTTTACCACTAGATACATAAAGGTATTCTCCCGAACGGCTTACAGCATTAGCAGATGAGGTGATTCCACTTCCAATATGATTAGAAAGATTGACTAGTGAAAAGCCATTGAATTCATTTTCTGCATTTATCAAAAGTTCACCAAGTACAGCACCTTTGTTTGCATCAGACATAGCCATCCAGACTTTTACACCATCTCCGTTTTCGTTCTTACCTACAGTCACGGAATTCATGTCCGCTTTTTTGGTGCGTTTTCGGAAAATTGACTTTGGTTCATTTGGATCAGAAAGGTCAATTACCTCAATACCTCCGATATGATCGCTTCCGCGTTTATGATAAGAAATGAATGCTTTGTCATCCATGAAATCAATATGAGTCGCACTCAAATCATTTCCAAAAGCTTTAAGCGTTTTTACATCACCTACATGTAGCCAGTACATGTCGTCGTAGTCCGTTTCCGTTCTGGCCTCAGCAGAACCGGCGGTGAATTCGTTTAGATTTTCCCAGCGTATGATTTTATTGGAAAAGGTAATACGGTCTTCGAATCCCTCGTCATTTCCCTCGGAAGTGAAATAGTCATCTTGGACTTCAGCAGTGGATTCGGAATTGTTTTCTTTTGGTGTGGAGATGTCGTCTTTTGCACAACTCTGTGCTAGTAGACAACATACAAAAACCCAGGCTAGGTTTTTAGTTGATCGGTTAAACATGGTTTCTAGTAGTTAAGCCAGGGGGCTTAAAAAATAAATCGTCGTCTGGAAGTAATCAAGGATCAAACCAAAATGATTTATCAACCTTTCATTTTGGTAAACTGTTCATACCTCTATATCTTCACTGACCATAAAAAAGTACAGAAAATGCAGCAACCCGATCAAGAAATAATTCAACTACTGAAAAAGAATTTCCCTAATATTTCTGAATTGAAATTACAGGAAGAAATCGCTACTGTCGGACAATTACTAGAATTTAGAGCTGGCGAAAGAATTATGGATTATGGAAGTTATATCAAATTGGTGCCTTTAGTTATTTCGGGAAGCATCAAAGTTGTTCGGGAGGATGAAGAGACGGGTAATGAGTTATTTCTTTATTTTCTAAATGAAGGAGATACTTGTTCTATGTCTTTCTCTTGTTGTATGAAAAATAAGGTTAGCAATATTCGAACGACAGCGGAAGATGATACGTTGTTAATTGGTATTCCAGTAAAATATGTAGATCTGTGGATGATGAAGTATCAAACCTGGAAAAGCTTTGTGATGTTATCCTACGATAAGCGAATGCAGGAATTGGTAAAGACTATAGATAATATTGTTTTTCATAAATTGGATGAACGGCTTCTGGATTACCTAAAAAAGAAAGCTTCTGCAAACGCTTCCAATATTATCCAAACTACACATCAGTCAATAGCTCAGGATTTAAATGCTTCAAGAGAGGGCATTTCCAGAATACTGAAGCAATTAGAAAAGACCAATAAAATAAGACTAGGAAGAAATAAAATCGAGTTAATCTAATAACAAGTGATAATTGATTTCATAAAATGATCGAGGAATTATTTTTGCCATATAATACATAAACGCTAAATATGAAAATAAGAATACTCGGTGATTCGCTACGGCTCCGATTGAGCCAGACCGAAGTGAATGACATGCTGGAAAGAGGAATGGTAAAACATTCTATTAGATTTGGTCCTAGGTCAGCACAACAATTAAACTACATTTTACAAAAAGCAACAGTGCCAGAGGTATCTGCTTCTTTTAATAGTAATACGATATCTGTTCTCATTCCAAATGATTTAGCTGATAATTGGGCTTCAAGCGATGAAATTTCAATAGAACGAAAAATGTCTATTCAAAAGGAGGAGTATCTTAAAATTTTAATCGAAAAAGATTTTAAATGCCTTAAGGAAAGGCCTGGTGAATCAGAATCTGATTTATTCCCTAACCCAGATGAGGAATCAAAATGCTAATTTGAATAGCCGGTTTTTGATTGTTATATTTGGATTACTTTGTCTGTAAATTATACCTCTGTGATAAATGTCACTGGACATAAGGGAGAAAACAGTTTTCTTTGTCGTATGAATAATCGAACTAAAAAATCCATTTAAAATGAAAATAGAACAAATCTATACCGGCTGCCTTGCTCAAGGAGCTTATTACATTGAAAGCAATGGAGAAGCAGCAATCATTGACCCGCTCAGAGAAACCAAACCATACATCGAAAAAGCAAAAGAAAATGGCGTTCAAATTAAATACATTTTCGAAACTCACTTTCATGCAGATTTTGTTTCCGGACACGTAGACCTTGCAAAGAAAACAGGTGCTAAAATTATATATGGTCCGACAGCTCAGACCGATTACGATATTCATTTGGCAAAAGATGGAGAAGAATTCAAGTTAGGTGATGTAACGTTCAGAGTTTTACACACCCCAGGTCACACCCCAGAGAGTACCACCTATTTACTATTAAACGAAGATGGAAAAGAGCATGCGATTTTTTCTGGAGATACTTTATTTATAGGAGATGTGGGACGTCCTGATTTAGCACAGAAAAACGGAAGTGTAACAATTGAAGACTTAGCTGGTTGGTTGTACGACAGCTTGCGTCATAAAATTATGACCTTACCCGATGATGTAATTGTATATCCTGCACACGGAGCGGGTTCTGCTTGTGGTAAAAACATGAGCTCCGAAACCTGGGATACTTTGGGCAACCAAAAGAAAACCAATTACGCCCTCCGCGCAGATATGACCAAGGAAGAATTTATCAAAGAAGTAACAGACGGCCTCCAACCTCCTCCTCAGTATTTTGCTAAAAATGCAAAACTAAATAAACAAGGTTACGAAAGTATTGACATCGTCATGGAACGAGGCGCCAAAGCTCTTTCTCCAAAAGCATTTGAATCGGCTGCCAACGAAACCGGTGCACTCATTCTAGACGTAAGAGATAAAACAGAATTTGTAAAAGGATTTATTCCAAATTCTATTTTTATCGGTTTGGATGGAAGTTTCGCTCCTTGGGTAGGAGCGTTGATCGCCGATTTGATGCAGCCTATTTTACTAGTCGCTCCAGTGGGTAAAGAGGCTGAAACAGTGAAGCGACTAGCTAGAGTTGGCTATGATAATACCATCGGTTATCTGGAAGATGGCTTTGAGTCATGGCTAAAAGCCGGAAAAGAAACCGATGACATTAAAACAATAGACGTTGAAGCTTTCGCTAAAACGTATAATGATAACAATAATATCAACATCCTTGATGTACGTAAGCCTGGAGAGTGGAGTGGGATGCATATAGATGGTTCGCAAAATTTCCCTTTAGATTTTATCAGTAAAAATATGGCTGAGGTTAGCAAGGACAAAGAGTACCACATGCACTGTCGCTCTGGTTATCGTTCTACAGTAGCTGCTTCAATTCTAAAGTCCAGGGGTTTTGATAAAATCATTAATGTTCATGGAGCTTTCACGGATATAGAATCTTCCGCTATTCCAACTACAGATTTTGTATGTCCTTCGACATTAAAGAAGGCTTAGTAAATACATAATTTGTAAATCTGAGTTTTGATTCCTACATTACGTTGGTAAGTATTTTTTGTAAAATACTTACCAACAAACAAAACGAATCATCTCAACCAAACATCCATGAAGTATGGCTTTGTAATCGACAACCGTAAGTGCATTGGTTGTCATGCCTGCACCACTGCCTGTAAATCGGAACATCAGGTTCCTGTAGGTGTAAACCGCACCTGGGTCAAGCAAGTCGAAAAAGGCGAATTCCCAAATACTCGCCGCTTGTTTTCCGTCATGCGTTGCAACCATTGTACAGATGCACCCTGCGTCGAAATTTGTCCCGTAGAATCCTTATTTATCAGAGAAGATGGAATTGTCGATTTCGACAAAGACCGTTGTATTGGTTGCAAATCCTGTATGCAGGCCTGCCCTTACGATGCGCTCTACATCGATCCGGAAACTCACACTGCTGCAAAATGCAATTACTGCGCGCATCGAATCGACGTCGGTTTGGAACCAGCCTGTGTTAACATCTGTCCAGAAGAAGCCATCATTTCTGGAGACATGGAAAACCCTGATACTAAGATCGCAGAACTACTTTCTCGCCAGCAAGTCAAAGTTCGTAAAGCAGAAAAAGGAACAGTACCAAATCTATTTTACATTGATGCTGATGAGCTTTCGCTAAACCCTGGAGCTACGCCTTCGGACGAACCTTATTTCTGGAATAGCCAAGGACTGGGCGTTGGACATTTTGCAAAAGAAGCTGAGAAATTAGCCTTCTCTAATGGCGATGTTATCCAAGCTATCATGGAAGCAGACGATGAATCTCCTACGAGAGATGAATTACATAACAATGGTGCTACAAAATCTGTAGACGTCGTGATGGGCAAAGGCCGTCGTATTTATGATACACCAAACAAAGGGATCCTCTGGGGCTGGGAAGTCTCAGCTTATGTATGGACCAAAGCGATTTCAGCAGGAGCTTTCCTAGTTCCATTCTTAGCTTGGGCTTTTGGTTGGGCAGAAGTTAGCTCCAGCGTGATGACGAGTGGAATTGTAATAGCATTGTTATTTTTGACATTGACAGGTGCATTGTTGATTATGGATTTGGATCAGCCTAAGCGATTTTTCTATGTCTTGTTAAGGCCGCAGTGGAATTCCTGGTTGGTGAAAGGTGGTTATGCGATTACCTTATATGGAGGCTTACTTACCTTTTTAGCTGTTGCTCAATGGTTTGAACTCACAGGACTTTTTTCAGTGCTGATGTGGATGACGGCGGTAGTCGCCTCTATCGTAGCGATCTATACCGCGTTTCTATTTGCGCAAGCGAAAGGGAGAGACTTTTGGCAAAGCCCTACGTTATCAATCCACATGTTATTGCATAGTTTCTTAGCGGGAAGTGCAGTGTTTGCTATCCTTGCTTTGTTTATGGATACTGGGGCAAATTGGTTGCCCTTACTTAGAAATGTGTTGCTGACTGGTATCGGAATCAACTTAGCAACCATGCTAATTGAACTAACCACAACACACCCAACCGAAGAT
>JBGCDT010000101.1:0-6057 GCA_045105695.1 Saprospiraceae bacterium
TTAATTTTTTTTATTATGAATTTATCAAGCTCTCTTATTTATTCTTTAATCACCCGATGACTAGAAACAGAACCTTCTTGATCCGTAATAACCAAAAAGTAAATCCCCGAAGGTTTATTCTCCAATTGTAGCGTCAGGATATTTTGATTCAAACCATTCTGTGAACGAATTGTCTTCCCTTGAGCATTGAAAACTTGTACTCCTGAGATTAAACTGGTTTTAGATTCAATGGTAATTAACCCATTGCTTGGGTTCGGGAAGATATTGATGCTAGTATTATTTTCAACTGAAGTAATGGAGGACGGCGTCAAATCTTTTTCTTGTCTGGTGACGATAGGGACGTATCCGATTTCCATTCCTGCCGGTGGGGCTACGATCAAACCAGGGTCTAAATCAACCAGTGTGCCCTCGCTGAGTGGAGCTAAGTAATCATCTGTGTACTCCCAATTCGTATGGATTTTTTCAATCCGTTCTTGCATCTTTTGTCGCATTCCCTCAGGGAGGTTTGCATGAATAATTGAAGGTTGGTCAATGAAGCGATACCAGTAGTAAGTCAGTTTACTGCCGTCTCCGAGTTGTACGGTAAATGGGCCAGCGGAAGGGCCGGGGCTGTTCCAGGGGCCATTAGGATCTTGTAAATGACAGTCTGGTTCTAGTGGAGTGAGGTAAGGAACTTCGTCGTTTCTAGGGGTGATTTCTGGTTCGTTCGTCAATAGACCTGTGGACGTAGGAATGTCCGATGATGTTATTGCTTCCCAAAGGTTGTCCTGACTGAGTTTATAAAATTCAGGCATAATGAAATTTTCATCAACCTCATTCACTACATCCGTATCCCATTCAAAACCCGCAACTCTTTGCTCGGAGGACATAACTTTTTCTGCAAAAGCATCGAAGTCAATCGCAGCATCTACTACAGCTCCATTGTCCGTTGCAATGTTGCCATCCACTCCGGGATTGACGACAAAGACAATGTCTTCCGCTCCTCCTCCCGTAAATTGAAATTCCGTAGCTGCCGCTTGTCCACCATCAAACCATTCCTGAACCGCATTCCACTTCGCATCTTTTGAATAAACTTTTATCTCCCGAATAACTTCAGAGCTGTTCTCAGTTGTTTTTGGAAATACCAATGGAAGAATTCTAGCATAGGAATCGCCATCGTCATCCATACCTATCAGTGCGGGCGATTCTGCGTATTCAATTGCAAAGGCTAAATTTTTATCTGTAGGTCTTGCATCTAAGAACAGTCCTTCAAGACTGGAATCATCAAGCACCGTTTCTGTCCAAAAAGTAGGGATGAAAAAAGTTGCTGGTCCTTTAAAATTAGTGCTGTTTAAAAACAAAGTCCAGCATTGATTACCGGTGGAAAAATCTTCGCCATAGGTTTCTTCCATGACATCGGTTATGGGTAAAGGGTGATAGCCGTATCCGAGGAAATCACCATTGGTGCCTTGCTCCATGTTCAGGCCATCTGGAGGCCAAAGTAAGTTTTGAGACAACTGAGCGACGCCGTATTTTCCGCCAGACTCGGTCCAGTTTCGATGTCCGTCAGATAATAAATCTGAGCTACCAGCACCTACACCATTTGCCCATTGATTGAAATCAAAAGCAACTCCGCCCATGATAAACTTAGGCGTTTCAGTTGCGAATCTGGTGTCGCTCCACCAGCCAAGACCACCTTCGATGGTGTTGTAGAAATTACCAGGTTCGTTGCCCGTTTCCTGAGGCGTTAACCAGGTGCTGGGTAATCCCAATTGGAAATTTTCAGGCCCAGGATATTGTTGCATGATAGGCCAAACACCTGCGTAAAAAGAATAGCCAGCGCCAAAGCTGTTGTCAGTAATCCACTGCCTCTCGAAGTAATTGAAGCCGTAGCCGCTGGCTTGGACCTGGGCTTTTAGTTGATTAAAGGAAGTGCTGGTTGTGAAGATGATGGCGCAGAGTAGAAGGAATTTTTGTAGCGAACTTTTAAGGTTGAGTTTGATGAGCATTAGTGTGTTTTTTAGGTTTAATGTTATATACATCTTTGGTTCTTTGGTTTGGATTTGAGAGACGCTAAATCAGGTTCTCTTTTGTTTGGTGGTTAGTACTTGTACTTTTCCATTGATGAAAAGTACCAAAAATCTAGGCCAATCAAAGGCTCTGCTGCTCAGGCCGTCATCTACACTTTCTTGATTGGCCGCTCCCATCCCGCTACTTAGAACGCGGTCTTCAAGCGTGAGTGAATAAACTGATTACTTTGTAAAGGGGATAAGCATAATTTATTCTTTTATCATTCTTTGAGTAGAAAGTCTGGTGTTTTCCTTATCTAATATTTCAATAAAATATAAGCCTTTTTCAAAGTCGGAGATATTAATTTTTTCAAGGTTGGAAATATTTTTAAATGATTTTAAAAGTATTCCATCTATAGTTGAAATATTCAAATTGACAGTTTTTTGAATTCCTTTAATTTGGAAATAATTATTTGTTGGGCAAGGAAATAAATTAATTGCTGAAGTATTAATTTCTGAATTTGTCGAACTGCTTATTTGATTTAGAAGTTCGATCATCTCAAGGCCCATTTCATTTCCAATGCGTAAATAACTTTCTGCATTGTTATTCCAGTGGTGAATAAAATCAGGTTCGGGAGATAAATCGCCTGGTCGCCAAAAATCGCGGGTTTCTGCGTAAGCGACATTGGAGTGACCGGTAAATTCAGCAGCATTAATTTGTGCAGGGACAAGAACGGTTTGTAAACTCTGCACCCACAAATCAGCTTGGTCTATTTCAAATCCTCCGTTACCCGTCAGGCCAATTACAACTGGAAGCTCCGGTAGATCCAAATCTGTTCTGACATCAAAAATTAAGTTCTTCAGGTTTTCCTCATACTCGTTTAGGTAAGCTTCTTCCTCTCCGTCATTCCAACCTTGAAACCAACAGAGTCCTGCAATTTCTATTTGTCCTCCGTTGTATTGTGGAAACTCTGTGCTGATATTATTGATGGCAGAAGCTACGTCTGAAATCATTTGATTGTAAGAAGAGCCAACCGTTCCGCCAGAGCTAGGTGGTCTAAAATCGACGGCTAAGTTTTTACCTCCCCAGCATGTTTTTATAATCAAAACTTGATCTTCTTCGTATTCACCCAGCAGTTGACCGAAAGCTAGCTCTGGCCCAATCTGACCTTCATAGCCGCCATAGCCCACGCCTAGAATGTCTGCTAATAAATCTCCATTTTCATGGTCGTATCGTACCCAGACATCATCTCGCGTGGCCCAGTTTCCGTCTGCGTTTTGGGTGTAATCAAATGTTCCCGAAGGATCATTTTCAATGAAGTGGGCGAGCGTTCCATTGGTGTTCTCTGGTTCAATCTCTCCATGGCCTTGCATGTTGGATTGACCCGCGAGAATAAAAACTTTGACATTTTGCGCGTGGATATTTATCGAAAGGAATACTAGGAGAAGAAAAGGAATCGTGAAGGAGAGATTTACTTTCATCATTGAGAGCGTATTTGTTTTATCGTTATGATTCTGAATTAGAGGAGGGTGTTAATGCCCTTTGTTCCATAAGATAAAGTTATACTTATCTCTGTGTTTCTACAAGGAAAAAAGTAGGTGGTAATGAGGTTTCTATCGTCTATTGATTAGGGGTACTTTTTATGTCTTAACTTTAGATAGGGGAGTGGTAATAAGGTTTCTGGCTTTTCCAGGACGGGAGTGATTTCTGCTTTTTTATTGGGTTTGGTACAAAGGTATACAATGAAGCTGTCTAAGAACTCAGTTCCGTACCTACGAATTGAATCCTTAAACAACTTCGTTTTTCGTGTAAAGACTACTTCAAATAATCCAACGTATTAACCACTTCATACTTAGGACTCCGCTCCATGAATTCTTTTAGAAAAGCCGCATGACTTCCTCCGGAGAGAATAAAAATTCTATCTTCTTTAGTCGCTGGAATTCTATTTAGGTTTGAGTAAGTTCTCAAATTTCTATGATAAAACTTAGCGGCTTCGTCAGCTCCTTCAAATCCGTCTTCAGTGCCGATAAAAGTTAATAAGTCTGCGTTAATAGTCATCAAAAAATCCATGCACTGTGGCGTGTTTCCTAATCTTAGTCTTTCTAATAAAGGAAGTTCGTCTACGTTTACATTAAGTTCGGGATAGTTCTTTAGCGGATTTGAATAAAAGTTTTTTACGGTTGTAGAATCAAGCGTATTAGTGATTTCATATCCTATATTGTAATTGTATTCCATTTCATGATCAATGCCATGCAGTTGTGTGACTCCAGAAAGTTTACCAACTTCAAAAGCAATTAAACCGATTTCTCCTCGGTAGGAAGTTGCTTGTTGCGGATTGCTCAGGTATTTTTGATATTCTTGGTTTAGTTTTTCTTCATCCTGTGGTGGTTTTTCTACACAGATAATGGTTGGTTTAAATGCTGAAATCATCTGCGCAATCTTTCTTGCCTCCTCCTGGTTCTTTTTATCATTTTCGTCGAATTCAACACTAGTGGCATCCGTAGTGCTTTCCATATGGAAAGTGGCAAAGTTTAATACTTTTATTTTTTCTGAATTTAATGAAGTAGTCTGAGGAATTTCCATATTTAATTTTTCAGTGTTATTACTGAAAATACTAAAGCTACAGAATAGAAATGTCAGTATTAATTTTTCCATTTTAGTTGTTTTTAATTATTTATACCCATTACGAAGTGGTTTGGGACTTCATCTGCTGTTTTATTTTTCCCAGCTCTTCGTTAGAAAGCCTCGCCAATGCTAAGGCATTGTCTACGTTTTCTGCCTCGATCTGGAAAAATTAATTCCAGCATACTCGCCCAAACCACTTCGTGCTGGGTATAGTGAAATTTTGTCTAATTGTTTTACTTGTAATTTTTAGATTTTACTGTTGCTTTAATTTTTTGAATATTAAAATATGTAAGAAAATAATTGTTGCTGGAGCAAAAGCGGGAATCCAGCTAAAAGGAAAAGTGCCAAACTGTTGTACACCTGAGGTATTATTTACGGTAGCCATTCTAGTTAGAATAATAGCTGAGGATAATACAGAGACAATATCCAAAAGACCAATAATATTCCATACCCAAGCAAACAGCTTAGCTTTCGGTAATCCTTTTTTTAAGGCGATTACGACCGGTATAACCAACACAGCAGATACAATATCACCAGTACCTCCTATGAAAGCGAAAGCCTTAGGGATCGCATCGTATTGATAAACCAAAAAGAAGAAAATTCCTACAAAACGAAATAGATGAATAAAAATTAAATCTTCTACTTTGATATACTTGAAGGCGACTTGAAACCACTCAGTTCGCTGTACATAGAATAGATAGAAAAGGAAAAGTGGAACCGCTGTAAATAATATGATCCTTGGAGGAAGTACGTTTTCCATGAAGAATCCAGTCAGAGAAACGGCGGCTACTATTGCTAAATACAACCAATAGAAAAGAATGATCTTCTTCCTTATGATGCTGGCATTTTGAGTGTTCTCCTTTTGGTAGGCCTCCTTAGCTGCATTAGCAATTAAGAAAACGGGGAAGGTGCTAAAGCAAGCAACGAAGAGGAATGATAGCCAGAGTGGAACTTGTGTTATTGATAAATCCATATTTGTTTTTTACAAAGATGGATCGAATAATCGGATTGGGAATTGCCCTATGACAACTTCTGAATTTCTTTTCTGATTCTACTCAAAGAATACTTGGTAATACCTAAGTAGGAGGCAATCATGTGTAAAGGAACTTGTTGAATGATTTCAGGGTGCTTGTTCTGTAAGTTAAGATAACGTTCTGGAGCGGTTTCTTTGTGGAAGGCAATCATCCTTTGATTGACATATGCATAGTTCAAGGTCAAAAGCATTCTGCCCCATTCTCTAAACTCAGGGATGTTGTGAAAACAATGTTGAACGTTCTGATAGCTGATACTGTGGATTACGCAATCTGTAATTAGTTCGTAGTTCTCCTGGCTCGGCTTCTGTTCAAAAAAGGATAGATAATCATTTAGAAAATCTGGAGCAGAAAAGAATCGGGTGGTTACTTCGTCGCCATTCAAATCAATGATGTAACATCTGATGATTCC
>JBGCDT010000102.1:0-16582 GCA_045105695.1 Saprospiraceae bacterium
AGCAGTTTGCATCGTTGGCCATGTTCACAGGGATACCGAGCACATGCTCCAAATCTCTTTTGAGCATCATACCATTGAGAGCAGTAGTATTGCAGTTTTTCATAGTCTGCGTAGAAGGCTCCAAAACACCAGGAGTTCCAAGACCGATGTGCGAAGGTTTCATCCCCGCTTCGGCACTCAGTACTTCTACCAATCTTGATATCTGACTGATGACATGTTCGTAACCCTTATCGCCTTCGGTCGGAATGCGCAATCGCTTGAGTACATTATTAGTCTCTCGATCTTCAAGGATAACTCCTTCGATCTTTGTACCTCCTAAGTCAATTCCCCAAATAGGTCCCATATGTTTATTTTTTATTCGGTTAGTGGTTTCCGGTATAATAGTGACCGGTTGTCTATACTGATGTTAAAATACAACTTCGTATTAAAGAATAAGACAATGCACAAACAATGCCTGTATAATTTGCGTAAGCAGCTAAAAGAAAATGCTTCTGCTGAAGCGCAAGATATTTCAAAGAAGCTTTTGTTTTAACAATGGAACTTTTTACATTTGATTCGGTTAAAAATTAAACAGAAGCATACTTTTATGAAATTCAATTCAAATATAATTATTAGCATCATTATTCAAAGATTCCCAAATCTGTGAGGTTGCTATTATATTGTATTTTATAAAAAGCGCTGGCAGAAATTACGATCTGCCAGCGCTTTTTTATTAGGGCTGATTTTCAACTATATTTGCGACGATTAAAAAAACACTACGATATGTATAAAGAGGTAAAAATGCTCAATCTTCCAGCGATTGATAAAGAAATACTAGCCTACTGGGAAGCCAATGGCATATTCGAAAAATCTGTCGAAGAGCGACCAACATCAGATGCCTTCGTATTTTATGAAGGCCCACCTTCCGCAAACGGAAAGCCAGGTATTCATCACGTCATGGGTCGTACCATCAAAGACCTGTTCTGCCGTTACCAAACCTTGAAGGGAAAAAGAGTAGAGCGAAAAGGTGGCTGGGACACTCATGGACTTCCAATAGAACTCGCTGTCGAAAAAGAACTGGGAATAACAAAAGAAGACATCGGTGTAAAAATCTCCATCGAAGATTACAACAAGAAGTGCCGCGAAGTCGTCATGCGCTACAAAGACCAGTGGGATGACATCACACGCAAGATGGGTTATTGGGTAGACCTCAATGATCCGTATATCACTTATGAAAATAATTACATCGAATCCGTCTGGTGGTTACTAAACCGACTTAATGAGAAGGGTTTGATCTACAAAGGATATTCTGTACAACCTTATTCTCCAGCTGCGGGAACTGGTCTGAGTACAGCAGAGTTGAACTTACCAGGTTGCTACAAGGATGTAAAGGACACTACAGTCGCTGCACTTTTCAAAGTAGAAAAAGACGAGAAGTCTGCCTTTCTTTTTGAAAACGATGACGAAGATGTACGATTGGGAGCCTGGACAACTACGCCTTGGACGCTTCCTTCTAACACTGCTCTTACGGTAGGACCGAAAATAGATTACGTCAAAATAAAGACGAACAATCCTTACACCAACCTGCCAATGAGCGTCGTCGTTGCTGATGCATTGGCTGCTAAATGGTTTGGAGAGAAGAAAGCAGAAGTACTGGAGAAGAGTGATCTCTTCAAAGGGGCTAAAATGGATGGCGTTCGCTACGAACAGTTGTTGGATTTTGGAAATGAAATAGAAGACTTGCAAGGAAGCACAGATGCATTCCGAGTAATCACCGCTGATTTTGTAACGACAGAGGATGGTACTGGAATCGTTCACACGGCTCCTTCCTTTGGTGCGGATGACCGTAGGGCAGGGATCAATAATGGAATCGGAGCATTGACGCTGGTTGACAAATCTGGAAAGTTCATCGAATCCGCAGGACCATTTTCTGGAAAGTATGTCAAGAACTACAAGGACGAAGAAGACTATCGACCAGTAGATATTGACATTGCCATAAAATTAAAGACAGATAACAAGGCACTCAACGTCGCAAAGTACGAACACAACTATCCCCATTGCTGGAGAACAGATAAACCAATCCTTTACTATCCATTGGACAGTTGGTTTGTGAAAGCTTCTGCAATGAAGGAGCGCATGTACGAACTCAATAAAACGATTAACTGGAAGCCCGCTTCTACAGGAGAAGGTCGTTTTGGAAAGTGGTTGGAGAACTTACAAGATTGGAATCTATCCCGCTCTCGTTTTTGGGGAATACCACTTCCAATATGGAGAACGAAGGACGGTGAACAAATGAAGTTCATTGATTCCATCGCAACCCTAAAGAAGGAAATTGACCATGCAAATGAATTGTTAGAAAAGAACCAATCGGTACCTGATGACTTGCATAGACCTTATATTGATGATGTCATTTTAGCAACAGCGGATGGAGAACCAATGCAACGGGAAGCGGACTTGATCGATGTTTGGTTCGACAGTGGATCGATGCCTTATGCTCAATGGCATTATCCATTTGAAAACAAGGAACGATTTGAACGCAACTACCCAGCGGATTTTATCGCCGAAGGGGTGGATCAGACGCGTGGATGGTTTTACACTTTGCATGCTATTGCAACAATGTGCTTTGATAGCGTTGCTTACAAAAATGTTGTTTCCAACGGACTGGTTCTGGATAAGAATGGTTTGAAAATGTCTAAGCGATTAGGCAATGGAGTAGATCCTTTTGAGGCTTTGGAAAAGTACGGAGCGGATACCAATCGTTGGTACATGATCGTGAATTCACCGCCTTGGGATAATCTGAAATTTGACACAGACGGAATCATAGAGGTAAGAAATAAGTTCTTCGGAACCCTTTTCAATACCTATAAGTTTTTTGCAGGTTATGCAAACATAGATAATTTTGAATGGGACGATGCTAACAAAATACCAGTAGCTGATCGTCCTGAGATAGATCGTTGGATCATGTCTAAGTTGAATAGCATGATTAAAAATTATACAGAGGCAATGGACGATTACGAGCCTACCAAAGCTTGTCGTTTTGTAGAAAGCTTCGTCATAGATGATTTGTCCAATTGGTATGTACGTCAATGTCGTCGTCGTTTCTGGAAAGGAGAAATGTCACCTGATAAAAAAGCAGCTTACGAAACTTTGTATGAATGTCTGTTGGCAGTTGTACAAACGATGTCTCCTGTTGCGCCATTCTTCGCAGAGTGGTTATATAAAAATATGACAGATGGTATTCGTGAAAAAGCGATAGCGGCCAACAGCAATTTAAAACATGAGTCTGTTCATTTGACCTATTTGCCAAAAGCAGAAGAGTCTGTAATCGATCTTGACTTGGAACAAAGAATGAATTATGCGCAGCGCATTTCTTCCTTGGTTTTGTCGCTACGACGAAAAGAAAAATTACGTGTTCGACAACCTTTGCAGAAAATACTACTCCCTGTATTGGATGCTTCTTTTGAGCGACAAGTCGATGCAGTCAAAAGCCTGATCCTCTCTGAGGTGAACATTAAAGAGATTGAATACTTGACCGATTCCTCTGGTGTTATCAAAAAACGGATTAAGCCGAATTTCAAAACGCTGGGTAGAAGACTCGGTAAAAACATGAAGGCCGGAGCTGCTATCATCAACACATTGACACAGGAAGATATCGCAACTATCGAAAAGACAAATTCCTATCAGCTACAGTTGGATAATGAAACAGTTGACTTGACAAAAGAAGATTTCGAAATCACTTCTGAGGATATCCCAGGATGGTTGGTTGCGAATGATGGCGACCTCACAGTTGCTCTCGACGTAACTTTGACAGACGATCTTCTTGCAGAAGGAATGGCTAGAGAATTAGTCAATCGAATCCAGAACATCCGTAAAAATAAGGACTTCAATGTAACAGATAAAGTCGTTGTATTCCTACAAGATCACGAGGCGACTAAAGCAGCAGTAGCAACTTATGGAGAATACATCTGCAACGAAACGCTTGCTGTAAAACTGAAAGTGATGGATAATGTGGAAGGCGGCGAGACTGTAGAATTGACGGAAGGAGTGGAAGTAGAAATCAAGGTGGAGTTGAGTAAGTAACTTCTAGTCTGACTACAAATAAAAAATGCCGCTTGGATGATTTCCAGGCGGCATTTTTATATTCTAGCATAGGTGATTAATCAATCCTCCAACTCCTCCACCTCATAAGATAAATCAAAATCGCGCAACACAATATCCAAAATCTTATCATCTCCCTCCTTATATTTTTTCTTCAGATCATAGCCATACATTTTTGAAAAGCCATGATAGTAAGAAGCGGTTACCGTTCCACGCAGTTCCTTCATTAGACCGTAGAAATCTCGATCCAGTTCCTTCTCAATCATCTTCACTAAGATTTTCCCCTGGGTTCGAGTCAGTCCTTTTAGTGGTTTTTTAAACTCTTTTTTAAGTTCCTTTTGCAAACGACGGATGTGTCTCTTTCGCTTTCGCTTATTCATGTTTGCAGTGGCAGCTTCCATCTCTTTGAAAATACGAATGCCTTGTGCAGCGAATGGATAAACCTTAGCGGCGTATCTCTTGTATTTCAAATAACGACGGTAGTCATCTCTATCTGCAAAGGTTCGTAAGGAAGAAACAGAAACATCTCCTAGGTCTGCTATCAATATCGTATCTGTCTCTGTGATCAGTGCCGTGACGACCTGGCCATCAATAGTTAGTTTTTCTCTCTTCTCCTTCGGTTGGGCAGATAGTAGATTTGTGGCAAGCAAAAAGAGTAAGAATAAATATGTGCGTGGTAATGTCATTTCGTAATTTTTTTCTAAAAAGTATATTTGGGTTCTCTGTTCTCTATTAAGACGCAAATAGAACGCATAATGGCTGTTAGGTATTTGTTAATTATTTGAATACCGCTTCCAGCGAGCGTCATTTTAAGATTTTGATAATAGAATTACAGTAGTTTTTTAGGCAGAACTCCTTAATGCAATAACTGTTCTAAGGTAGCCATGACCTCAGATGGATCTGCCGAAGAAGCGATGACTTTGCGTGGAACTAGAAAGTCAAGAAAGGATTTGTCTTTGTCGAATCCTTTGAAAAAACCAGGCATCAACAAAGAAACTGGATCTTCGAGTGTTTCTACATAGAGGAGATAAAAAGATTTTTCATAAAGATCATAAGCAATGATGAGCATCCCACGATTCAAATTTTTGTGAAAACAACTTACAAAAACTGGAGCTCGCAAAAACTGCTCATTGGGATAACCATATAGATCTTTGTCGAATAATGGATAGAGCCATAACTGGTGTGGAATGCCCATCTTCTTCAGCATGACCTGTACAGTCGCTAGTTGATAATAGAGTTGATTAGAAAGTAAGGTTTGATGATCAAGGTCTTTATAAGGAAGCCAGGCAGCTGTCTCTTCATCGTAATAATCTGTATCACCAATGCGAAGTTTATAATCAAACTTTTCGTAACCAGGGACAACATAGCCTGGGTAGTAATCTGTAAAATCATGTTGTTGACCATAAGCTATCTCCTCTAGCATCGTGTAATAGCCCAAGCTGAACTTATGATAATCTGGATGGAACATACCCATGATACTTGCCAGTGCTTTTTCGCCTCTATCAAAAAAGCTACAACCTACTAGATGATCTCCGTCGTAGATGGCAATTTCGTAAGTATCATAGATATTAATAATGGAGTCTCCGAAAAGAGATTGGCGCAATGTCTTCGCTATATGACCACTAAAACGTTGTCGATGTATTTTGTACAAAGATTCTTTCTCACTATTGAAAATAGCTTTTCGACGAACTACTCTGAAGTTTTTTCTATTCTTACGAATTAACTTCCGCTGGCTTTTGCTAAACTGAAAATCAGCTAACAAGAGTCGTAGCCAAACGGTCGTATACAATCGATCACTAAAAGTGATAAACCGACAAGTAAAAATGGTCTGCCCCATTCTAAACCAGCCTTTAGCAAGGTAGTCGTCAAGCTCTTCCGGAAATATTTCTTGTGGATAATGTATCTCTGTGAACATAGATGTTCTGAAGTGTGGCTGAAAAATACAAAAACGGAAGGTAAGAAAATCTATGTTAATACATTGTCATAATTTCAATATGGCTACCATATCGGACAATGCGCTAAGTCAATTTTTTCTTTGTAGAACAAACGAGTTGTTTCTTCAAAAGAATGTGTAAAATCAGAAACATAGAACTGGTGATCAGATTTTAATTCATCGCTCAAGAGGTTCATCGCTTTGAGCTTCGTACGTACCGCCTGAGCAACTACATCATTGGAGTCGAACACTTGAACCGTTGGGCCAAGAAATGTTTCAATATTTTTTCTAATCAAAGGATAGTGAGTACAGGCAAGAAGTAAAGCCTCTATGGATTTAAAACTAGAATCGCCCAAGTACTTCTCAATAATCGTATCACTAATATTATCATTGAAAAAACCTTCTTCGATCATGGGAACCAACAAAGGCGTAGCCATCGAAATGACGTTCAGCTCTGGTTGCTTAGCCATGAGCTTCAAACGATAGACATCTGAGCGGATGGTCGCCTTAGTCGCAATGACGCCTACGTTTTTGAATTGCTTTTCTACAACAGCATCTACCAAAGGATCAACAACACTGACGAACAGTGCTTGCCCAGCAAAGAAATCTATTAAGACATTATAAGCCGCAGAAGAAGCAGAGTTGCAAGCTATAACAATGAGCTTACAATTCTTTTCTAACAAGAATTTTACAATCTTCAAACAGTAGAAACAAATGGCATCGGTAGACTTGTCGCCATAGGGAAGGTGAGCGGTATCACCGAAGTAGATGATCTGCTCGTTAGGGAGTTGCTTTAAAATAGCATTGGCGACCGTAAGGCCGCCAATGCCAGAGTCGAAGACTCCAATAGGTTGATATTTATCTTGTTGTTTCAAACAGATTACATTCCTAGTTCTGTCTTCACTAAAGTACTTACGTCAGTCATTTCATCAGCGTATAACAATACAGCTGCGTTGAAAATCATGGTGTAACCATTGTCCTTAGCTACTTTTTTGATAGCGTCCTGTACTTTTTCCAAAACTGGATTTAGTAGTTCCTGCTCCTTAGAAGCTAATCTCGTTTGCATGTCTTGCTCATACTTAACGATTTCCTGTTCTAGAGCAGCAAGCTCACCTTGTACCACTTCTGCTTCTTTTGGAGACAAACCACCTTCAGCTTGTTTTCTAGCCGCTGCTTCACCTTTCTCTTTATAAGTGGTATACATCTGCTCTCTTTTCTTGTTGAGCTGCTTAGACAATGCTTCGAGTTCAGGTCTCATTTGTTTTACTGCAGGCATCGTTTCGATCAATGCGTTAGAATCAATGTAGCCATATTTCTGTCCTTCTGCTGTGAAAGAAAAGCAAACGATGGCAGCTAGCAGTATTCCTAATCTTAGTAATTTTTTCATGTTTTGTTAAATTTTTAAACTGATAATTTTATTAGTGTAGAGTTTGTCTTTCGTAAATCGGCGCAAAAATACGCTTTTTTGATTTGGACAAAAAGTAATTTTATTCTTCTTTTAGAGATTTCATAATGTCTTCCGTTTTATCAAAACGAGAGTTGGAGAAAATGATCCCAGCAGATCCACCTTTGTCGAAGATAAAATCGAAACCTTTCGTGTTTGCATAATCTTCAATGGCTTTGTAAACCATATCCTGAATTGGACGAACCAGCTCCTGACGTTTTTTAAATAAATCTCCTTCAGGACCGAATCTAGCTTTTTGTAAGTCACGTACTTCCTTCTCTTTATTCATGATTTCTTCTTCTTTCTGAGCACGTACTTCGTCACTCATCAGAACTTGCTCTGCTTGGTAACGGCTATACATTCCTTTGATTTTGTCATACTCTTCGCTGATCTCTCTTTGCCATTTGGCAGCAGTATCATCCAACCTCTTTTGTGCAGATTGGTAATCAGATACGCTCTCTAATATTTGATTGATGTCAACAGTAGCAATTCGTTGGGCATTGGCTGTGAAGGAAAACAATACAGCGGCAAAGACGACCAGAAAGCTTTTTTTGAGGACAGGGTGTAATGCGATGTTATTCATAATTGAAAGTTTGTTTTGGATTTTGAATTAAAGTTTTAGTCTGAATTTTCTAAAGACTGATTTGTATTCAGCACTGAGGAAATTTCGTTTTTAAGACTGCCAAAAGTACAATTTTATTGTAAGCTTTTGGAATTAGTCGATTGATCTAGCAGACCTTAATCTTTCATTTTTTCTAAAATGTGAATGAAGTATTTTAATCTATGTTTCGTCTTTTAGACTGAGAAGCTAGTGGCCGGTTACATCTAAAAAAGAGGAACGGTACTCCTACAACTTTATAATCTACTCTATATCATCGTTTTATAATACACATCTGTTGGAAGTTGAGCTTTGGTTTAACTTATGTTTAACGGAGCCGTTAATGCTATTAACTGGATATAGCGACCCAAAGCATCCCTGGTGACATTTAAATGACGATTTGCTTGTAGTTCCAATGAAGGCCACTTTCCAGAAATTTGATAGCTTTGATCTTCATTTTTATTAAGAATATGCGCTAAGTGATTTATACATCCGAAAAGACATCAGGCTTTCTACTCAAGAAAGTTACAACAATATTTTCCCTCTGTCTATTTATTGGATCGTTGCAAGGGCAGCCATTGCTTAAAGGTTGGTCCATAGAACCTAATGTTCACATCGGTCAGATAGTAAAGCATTCTCCTAAGTTACTTTTTGATGTAGATGGTTTGGCGACTGCAGTAGAACTTAATTTTAGTCATCAAACTTTTGGTAAAAAAGAATGGAATCAGTTTCAGCGCTACCCACAAATGAATTTGTCTTTGGTCTATCAAGACCTGGGATCAGATGCTATATTCGGAGAAGCAATTTCTTTAATTCCAAATGTCAATAGTTCAATTTACAGTTCAAATAAATTTTCGCTGGGTTTCCGTTTTGGAATTGGTCTGGCCTATCTAACCAAACCTTTTGATCCAATTGATAACCCAACCAATAATGCCGTTGGTTCAAATTGGAACGCAGGGGTACTCTTCGATTTGAATAGCCGCTGGAGGATAAACGATCATTGGCAACTGAAAACAGGAGTCAGTTTTTTACACTATTCCAATGGTTCCAGCCATCTACCTAATTTTGGTTTTAATGTTCCTTCATTAGTTCTGGGGGCACGATATACGCCAGTCGCTCTTCCAAAGTCAGCTTACACCAACTATGATGTTTCCAAAAAGCAAAATAGAAAATGGGGTGCACAAGCATGGGCTAGTATTACTTATCGAGAGAGGGGGGTATCGGGAGGACCCAGCTATCCAATATATAGCGTTTCTGTAGCAGCCATTTATTATTTGAATAAAGTGAACAGATTATCTGCAGGCGTAGAGTATGAGTACAATAAAAGTGTGTATGAATTTGGGAAGCATGTGTCTGCTTTTGATTCAGAGGAAGAGGCTAGGCGACGGTCTCAACGCTACTTGTTTTTTTTAGCGGATGAGTTTTTATTTGGAAATTGGGGAGTGACACTTATGGCAGGTATGTATGCTAGCAATGAATATTATCTCCTTCCTGGGAATATTTATAACAAAGTAATTACACGTTATTATTTTCCTACAAAAACGAAAGTGAAAATTCATGTAGGTGCTTATCTAAAATCACATTTAATTATCGCGGAATATATGGCTTTTGGTTTGGGAGCTTCTTTTTGATAGGATCTAACGTACGTTAGAAGAAAACCCTATTTACTTTATCCGCCCTATCTCCTCATCTATCTTTTAGCTAGACAAGAATGAAAACAAATGATAATCGAAAGCGTTAACTAAAAAACACAGCTCAACTTTTTAAAAACCTAATTAACCTTTGTCAGTTACTTTTGAAAAGAAGTTGCGTCAAAGATTCAAAATTTAAAACATCATGATAACCAAAAAAATATTTACTGTTCTTGGAATGACTATGTTGCTCTTCTGGTCAGGTTGTAAATCTGGAAAACTTGGAGGCTTCAATTTATTCTCTGTTCAAGATGATATCAAATTAGGTAAGCAGGTAAGCCAGGAGATAGAAAGCGACTCTAAAACTTACCCCATTTTACCTGAGTCTAGTAATAGAGAAGCTTATTCTTTTGTACGAGGAATAACAAAAAGAATACTCAACTCTGGTAATGTACCTCACAAGGATGACTTCGTCTGGCAAGTAAAAATTATCGATGATGATGAAACGCTTAACGCTTTTTGCACACCTGGAGGATACATTTACGTCTATACGGGATTGATTAAGTTTTTAGATTCAGAAGACCAACTAGCTGGTGTCATGGGCCATGAAATTGCGCACGCAGCTCTTCGCCATTCTACTCGCCAGATGACAAAAGTCTACGGCGTGCAAACATTGTTACAAGTAGCTACAGGAAGAGCCGATCCAGGAATGATGGAGCAAATTGCACTAGGTCTGGTCAACTTAAAGTTTAGTCGAAATCACGAAACAGAATCTGATAATGGTTCCGTGAAATACTTATGCGGTACCAATTATAACGCCGCAGGAGCTGCTGGTTTTTTCAAGAAAATCGAATCTAGTGGAGGAGGACGAACGCCTCAGTTTTTGAGTACACATCCAAACCCGAAGAACAGAGTTGAAAACATAGAAAAGAAAGCTAGAGAGATGGGTTGCAGAGGCAATAAAACTAATCGTTCCCAGTACGATAAAATTAAGAAGGCGTTATAAAATAGGACATTACTTTTCGGAGGCTAACAATAAACTTTCGTAAAGCTGATCGTCATTTAAAATGTCATAAAGATATTCATGATACTCCGGGAAGGTGGGCAAATTATTATGTCCACCTTCTCCTATTTCAAATAGCTTGCTTTGATTGGGAATGATTTTCTGTAAAGCGATGCTATTGCTAAAAGGGATAAGTCGATCCTTCCTTCCATGAATAAAAAAGACGGGGCAGTTCACTTTTTTTAGAAAACGATCTGTCCGTATTTTATAACGAAGTAGTAATCGTACGGGCAGATAAAATCCGTAGCGTTGTACTTGTTTTAGAAAACTAAAATAGGGCGAATCCAATATCAACATCTTAGGATTATTCCAGGAGGCGATTCGTGCAGCAATGCCGCTACCGAGGGAACGACCATATAAGACAATATCTTTTTCAGGGTATTTCGTTTTCAACCACTGATAGAGGTGCTGACTGTCGTTGTATAAAATAGACTCCGTTCTTCTCCCCTGGCTTTTGCCAAAACCTCGGTAATCAATCATGAAAAAATCATAACCCTTGCCGATAAAATCTCTGGCGAATTTCCCCCAGCCTTTTATACTTCTGGAATTTCCTTTGAAATAAAAAACGACTCCTTTTGCATTAGGTACTTTGAAGTGAATGCCGTTGACACTACCGCCGTCTTCCATGTCGAAATTGACTTCTTCAAACGGAAATGGATACTTGTATTGAAAATGCTTTGGAAGATACTCCGGACGGAAAAAGAAAAAATGCTGAAATAAAAAGAAGACTAAAATGAGCAGCATGTAAATTACTGCAACGACAGAAATAATGGACAGCCATTTAGCAGAAATGCTAAAAAGCAAAATTTGATAAAGAGGAATAATTGCCGCAGTCATATTACTTCAAGAGTAAAAGACTAAGGCTGATGCAGTTGATAAATATCAGCCAGATTTCTGCAAAGACCATCATAGTCCAAACCGTATCCAACCACAAATTTATTTGGAATTTCAAAACCAACATGATCTACTGGAAATTGATCGCCAAAGACATCTGGCTTCAATAGCAGCGTTACAATAGATACTGAACCTGGTTCATGCGCTTTTAGCTTTTCTAAAAAATGAACCATCGTTTTTCCAGAGTCGATGATGTCTTCCACAATGATGACGTCGCGTCCTTTGATACTCTCGTTCAAACCAATGAGATCTTTCACCTTTCCAGTAGAACCCGTTCCTTCATAAGAAGAAAACTTTACAAAAGAAACCTCGCATTCCATATCACAGCAGCGCATCAGATCAGCTGCAAAAACGAATGACCCATTTAGGATTGCGATAAGTAATGGATTTTTACCAGCGTATTTTTCAGATAGGTTTTCACCCAGTTCTTTGACACGCTCTGCGATGGTTTCCGCCATAAGATATGGCTGAAAAGAAAGGTCGTGTGCTTTGATGATTTGTTTGTCTGTAGTCTTCACTATAGTCCGTATTTATCGATTAGAAAAACCAAAGAAGTCATGGCCGCTGCTCCCAGTTCAAGTTCACGTTGATTGACTTTATCGAAAGTATCAATCTCGGTGTGGTGGTAGTCGAAGTATCTTTGTGAATCTGGTTTGAAACCAAAGAGTAATCCCTTCTGACTTTTCAGTGGCGAAATATCTGCCCCTGAACCACCGGTCGAAAAACTAAGTCCATAAGGTTCCAGCAAAGGTAACCATTCTGTTACCTTTTTAAATTTTTCTTTGAAAATCTCATCCTCTCCGTCGCTACGGAAACCTCTTGGGGTAAAACCTCCGGAATCCGACTCTAGCGCCGCCAAGTGATATTCGCCAGCTTCGTTAGATGCTTTGGCGTAAGCTTTTCCTCCACCAAGCCCATTCTCTTCATTCATAAAGAGCACGCACCTTATCGTTCTTTTGGGTTTGTAATTCAGGCGTTTTAGAATTTGCAGAACATCCATAGATTGTACACAACCTGCTCCGTCGTCATGAGCACCTTGCCCAACATCCCAAGAATCGAGATGACCGCCGATGAGGATGATTTCATCAGGATGTGTACTTCCCTTTATTTCTCCGATGACATTATAAGAAGGTTTGTCTGGAAAGCTCTGGGCAGTGTTTCTAATGTAAACTCTGATCTTTTCTTTTTTTAATAAACCACTCAACTGTTCGGATGCTTTTGTACTGATGGCCAGTGCTGGTATCTTCTGATTCTCATCTCTATAAACGGTAACACCAGTGTGGGGAAAATCATCAATGCGCGTAGTGAGCGAGCGAACCAGTGCAGCAACAGCTCCATACTTTGCTGCTTCTGTTGGTCCATAAACTCTTTGATCAGCAGCACCTCCGTAGGCGTTGAACGTTCTAATTTGTTTGGGATCCATTGGACGGTTGAAGAAAACGATTTTGCCTTTTAGTTTTGCAGCTCCGAGCTCTTCCAATTCTTGTAGCCCTTGTACTTCGATGACCTCTGCAGTAAGTCCTTCTTCCCCAGTGCCTATAGAATTCCCTAAAGAAAGTGCTCTAAGGTCAAGGGAACCCATGGTGTTACTATTCACGATTCTGACCTGTTCTTTTTCGCCACGTACCCAGTGTGGAACCATGCAGGGTTGGAGTCGGACATCGTCTAGTTGGAGGGTGTCCAACATTTGTTCAGCGTAGGTAACAGCAGCGGCAGCTTGGGGGGAGCCGGCGAGACGACCTCCGATTTTTGTGGTCAGATGCTCAAGCCAGCTATAGCAGCGACCTTCTGTTAGAGCGGTGTCGTAGATTTTTCTGACGTAAAAAGCGTCTTCGTCTGAGGAGGTCTCTTGTGCGAAAAGACCAATACTAATTAATAAAATACAAATAGTATATAAGGTTTTCATGTCGTGTTGTTTGTTATTAAACTGCTGTTAGAGTGTCTTTAGGATTGTGATAAAGCCGGAGATTAAGATTTGCAAAAATATCTTTTTTAGAGCGTATGAAAAGCACAAGTTTATTTATTTTATAAAAATCTGAATTTCAGCGATTTAGATAGGTGTTGGAAAAGTATCTAATAAAAAATGTAAAAAACGAATTCAAAAGTGTGTCTTTTTCAAAAAAGATCGTCTCAAAGCCAGCATAAGAGCTACAACTATTCTGAGTATTTATCAAACCATGCAAAACGATTTTTTTTCAGCGGAAACGCAACGAAGTCAAACCCATATGGACCAGACTTACAGTTTTCAAGAGTTTTACTTACATTTGTCGCTCTTGAACTTGCATCAAATACAGAATAAATCAACCCTTTGAAACCATCCTCATATAAAACCAATGGTCGGAAGGCTGCTGCTGAAATGGCGGACAGTGAGTTGATACATGAATTCCTGGAGACCAGGAAGCAATTCTACTTCGATAATTTGTATAGGCGCTACAGGACTAAGGTTTATAGTAAATGTATTTCGATGTTAAAGGACGAGAACAGAGCAATAGATGCTACGCAGGAAATTTTCATGAAAATATATCTGAATCTTGCAAAGTTCGATGGACGCTCAAAGTTCTCCACTTGGATTTATTCTATTACCTACAACTATTGCATAGATTATCTTCGAAAGAAGAAAAAAGAAACTAAACTCTTCGCAGATGAGCCGGATGAAATTCCAGATGTGGTAGCGGAAGTACCGGATACAGAGTTACTAGAAATGGAGGTTGGAAGATTGAAAAAAGTACTCGAAGCAATGCGACCGGATGATAGAGCTATTCTATTGATGAAGTATCAGGACGAAATGCAAATCAAAGAAATAGCAACACTACTGGACAAAACAGAGAGTGCCATTAAAATGAAGATCAAAAGAGCTAAACATAAAGCCCAGAAAATCTACCAGGATATATTTCCATCAGATTATTAAAAGAACACTATCATGGCAGAGAATAAACTAAATAACTTTCAGCAACTACAACAACAACAAATTACTGAGCATCTGGATGAAAAACCAGAGATCTCTCCTCAAATCGAAATGGGGGTAATGAGCAATATGCGAACCATAGGATTTATGGGCGATATTCTCGAATTGTACATACCTAGAATGTATGATATAATCATATCTTTGTTCGGGGGTGAACGAGAAGAGAAAAAAGATAACAATACATTTACAAAAGACCAGTAATTAAGACCATCTGTTAAACATAACCCTTGGCCGGAGACTATAAAACCGGCCGGAAACCAACCCTGACTTTACTTATGGATTTTCTCGATAGAATTATAGAAATACTCGAACAGTTATTATTTGATTTTATGGCTGTTGTTCCAAAGGTACTTGGTGCCCTTGTTATTTTTATCATCGGCTGGATGATTGCAAAAGCTATTGCTTCGGTTGTGAAAAGAATCCTAAAGTCAATCCGAATCGATAAGCTTGGAGAAAAGCTGAACGAAATAGATATGATCAGCAAATCCAGTTTCAATGTCGTGCCCAGCACCATTTTGTCAAAATTGGTCTATTACGTAATACTATTGTTATTTGCTATTGTAGCAGCTGAGGTTTTGAATGTAGCGCCCATATCAAATCTTGTAAAAGATATTCTTACATATATTCCGAATGTCTTTGCTGCCATGATTGTCTTGTTCATTGGTTTATTGATTGCCGACTTTATTAAGGGAATAGTAGAAACAACGACTCGTTCCATGGGGATACCTTCTTACAAAATAATTGGAGGGGCTATTTTCTACTTCATCTTTATGATGACCATTATTACAGCCATCAAGCAAATCGGAATTGATGCTGACTTTATAGAAACCAACCTATCTTATATAGTAGCTGGAGGTGTCTTTGCCTTCGCTTTGGGCTATGGTCTGGCGTCGAAAGATATGATGTCAAATTTCCTTGCTTCACTTTACAGTAAAGAAAAATTCTTTGTGGGAGATGTAATTTCCATTGGCAGTCATAAAGGGGAAATTGTAGAAATGACAAACTCCTCAATGATACTTCGCACTGAAGATAACAGAAGAGTCATCATCCCACTAAGTAAGCTTTCTTCTGAAAGTGTAGAGGTGTTTGATGTTTAAAATAGACCCGATCTTATACCTTTCTATTTCATAAACTTGGTAAATGAAATTCATTTTTAATCTTTGATTAAAAGCTGTTCCGTTTTGTTGTGACTCTACAATAATATGTCAGTCTAATAGTCGGAATTAGTTAATACAACACTTTATTTAAATTACAAAAACATATTTGATTATGACTATGAAATTTTCCTTACTTACATTGGTATTAGCCTTGTTTTGCGTAAATCTGAACGCACAGGACATACCTACAACAGATGCTGAAGTGGCTACTCTAAAAGCAGAGAAAGCAGAGAAAGAAGCACAGATAGCAGCACTCCAAGGTGAGGCCGCAGCTATTCAGAAAAGAATCGATGACATGCCAGGCTGGGATTTTGGATCGCTAGGAACAGTTGGTTTTAACTTTTCCAGATTTACAGATTGGTTGGGTGGTGAAAACCCTAACGTACAATCTACTTCTCTTGGTTTTAGCGGAAATGCTTTCGCAAACTATGACGATCCAAAGCAGTTTTGGAGAAACGGAGGTAACCTTACTTTCGGTCGTACTAAATTGGTTTCTGACCACACAGATGGTATGATTGAAGATAGCGCTTCTTGGTTGACTACTGCAGATGCAATCAACGTATCATCTTTGTATGGTTACAAATTAAATTCAAAGTGGGCAATCTCTGGATTAGGAGAATATCGTTCTACTTTGACAAACTTTAACGATCCTGGATTCCTTGACATAGGTGTTGGAGCAACATGGACGCCAATAACAGATCTAGTAGTTGTATTCCACCCATTGAACTACAACTTCGTATTCTCTAATACAGATGCGCTTTCTTACCAAAGCTCTTTGGGTTGTAAAATCGTAGCAGATTATGCTAAAGCATTACCAATG
>JBGCDT010000103.1:0-8417 GCA_045105695.1 Saprospiraceae bacterium
GGTAAGCTGACGTTTTTAAAATAGATTGAGAATAGTACTTTTTGAAAAGTAGCTACGTGTGCATACTGTTAGAGAAACTCACTAAATCGTACCGTCCTGTTTTCTAAAAAGAAAATATTTTAGCTAAATTAGTAGCTCAACAAAATATATTGATGACTGGTTCTATCATTAGGCGATACTCACCATCTTACCCTAAAGCTTATGAAAATATTATCTACATTATTCTTTGTATTTCTTTTTGCTGGTTTTTCTTTTGCTCAGGTGAAACACGATTACAACTGGGAAATAGGTAATGGAGCTAATGCAGATGGCATTATTAACAATGGAATGAGTATAAAATTCACGTCAAATCCTGTTACTATAGAATTTTCTGAAAGAGATATTGATATGTGGGGAACCAATACCTCAATGAGTGATGCAGAAGGCAATTTAATATTTTACACTAATGGTTGTAAAATTTTCAATGCGGATCATGAGCTAATGGAAAACGGAAATAACATCAACGCCGGTGAAGTCAATGATATTCAGTGCCCCGATGATGAGTTAGACGGAGCATACACAGTTACCAATGGGATTTTAGCATTACCAGATCCGGGGTCTGACAGTTTATATTATATCTTTCATCAAAGAATTATTTACTTGTACGATCCATTTAATGTAAAAGTAGATCAACTACTATACAGTGTCGTTAATATGAATAAAGAAGAAGGAAGAGGAGCCATCGTTCTTAAAGATCAGGTTGCCATAGCAGATACGCTATGCTATGGTGACATAGCTGCGGTACAGCATGCTAATGGAGAAGACTGGTGGATTGTATCTGCTAAAAACCTGACGGATACTATGTATGTTGTTGCCCTTACGAATGAGGGTGTACAATCCTCAGAAAAGCATCAAGCCGGAGCTGTTCATCAGGGAGATGGTTACATACATGAAACTTGCTTTAGTCCTGATGGAAGTAAGTATGCACGTCATAGCCCTTTAGATCAAATACACTTATACGAATTTGATAGAACAACCGGTACCTTTAGCAATTTCCAGCAGTTGCACGTTGCAGACACGACCTATAGTGCTGGCATTGCTATATCTCCGAACTCCAGATATATGTATGTTTCTAATTTGCTGGAATTATACCAGTATGATTTATGGGATACGGATAAAAAAAAAAAAAAAAAAGTGGTCGGTATATACGATGGGTTTACTGATTTTACGCCAACCACTTTTGGCAGAATGCAGCTTGGACCGGATTGCCGTATCTATATGATGGCAGGTTCCAATCCGTATTATAGCGTTATCAATAAGCCAGATCGACCGGGCTTAGCTTGTGATTTACGACAGCATGGTTTAGAGTTACCGTATCATAACTTCCGTGCCATGCCCAAGTTCCCCAACTACCGCCTCGGCACCATCCCCACCTACCCCTGCGACAGCACCATCGCCGTCAATCTCACCAGTAGCATTTTAGAAGTCGCTCCGCCAGATGTAAATGTATTGTTATATCCAAATCCGGTACAAACAGGTGGCGAGCTAACAATAGAATTACAGAATAATTTTGAGGGTGAGATTTTATTGTATGACTTATTAGGTCAGACATTGGCGACTCATCCTGTGGCGAATTGGGAGCGGCTGTTTAGGATAGCTTTGCCTACCAGCGTTGGAGCGGGTGTTTATTATTGGGTGCTGCGCGGGAAGGACGGAGAGGTGGCCTCTGGGAAGCTAGCAGTGTTTAATGAGAATTAAAAATGTCTTCGAGACATAAGGAAAGTTCGCGCTGCCGCTTCAAGGCGGCGGTGAGAATTCTTTCCCAGTAGTTTCCATAAGCACTCCGTTACCCTCTGCTATCTGGACATGAACAAACCCTATCAACCTCATCTGCCTAATCCACCTCATCCACCTCATAAGAAAAACAGCAACACCCAACCAAGAATATGGTCAGGTGTTCCGTTTGTAAAAGTAGAGTATTGAGGGGATGAACATGGGAAAAATATACAGCCTGTTTACACAGCCTCTTGCCTTGACCATTTTACGAGCATACAAAGATGAAAGAGTAAAAGGAATAAAAGCATGGCTGTGATTTTTGAGATTAATAAAGATTCATAGTGTTGTTTGCTTTGTCCGATTGTTGTTTTGTTCGTAGTTGTTTTTGTTCTGTCCGTCTGTAAGTTGTTCGTAGTTATTTTTGTTTTGTCCGTGTGTAATGTTCGTAGTTGTTAATGCTTTGTCCGTATCTGAATTGTTCGTAGTTGTTTTTGTCTTGTCCAGTCTCCTGTTTCCAGTCGTCCTCTTAACCCTTCTTACCCATTTGCACGCTCCTTAAGCGTAGTCAACTCCGTTAGGATATTATCATATCTAACATCATTTTCAGGAAGTAGAGATAGTGCTGTTTCTAGCGCATTGATAGCCTTGTCGAATTGCTTGTCTAGTGTGTATTCCATTCCGATGAAGTGGTAAACGGTAGCGACGTTTGAACGCTCTGTACTGTTTAGTTGTTCCATCAGCTTTTCGAACTTCATTGTTACGAATTCTCTTTTGCTTTGAGTAAAGTTGTACTTCACTTTACCGTCGAAATCACCTTGCTTGAAGTTAGCCCAGAAACCGTCTCCGTCTTCGAATCTGAATAAGCCTTCCTTTACTAAAAATCCGTTGTACCAGTTACCTGTCAAAACAGCTCCGTTGCTGAAAGTAACTACACCTTTTCCGTGACGCTTTCCTTTTTTGTAGTTACCAGCGAAGCGAGCGCCTCCAGCTGTGTTGAAAACACCTTCGCCATGTGGTTTTCCGTTTTTCCAGTTGCCTTCATAAGAAACACCATTTGGATAAGTGATGGTCCCGAATCCTGTGATCTTATCATTCACATATCCTCCTTTGTAGACTGCTCCGCTTGCCCAGATGTAAGTGCCCATTCCGTTCATCTGTCCGCCTGTGAAAGAACCGATGTACTGATCTCCGTTGTCCAATAGCTGATTACCTTTTCCATGACGGTATCCATTTACGTAAGTACCTTCATAGTAGCTGCCATCTTGCCAGCTCTGCTCGCCGTAGCCGTGTGGTAATCCATTTTGAAATTCGCCAGAGTAGTTACTGCCATCAGACCAGGTGCAAGTACCTTCGCAGAAAGATTCGTTCTTAGGACAAGAAGATTCTACGATTCGGAAAGTTCCAGTTTTAGAAGTGCTGATCGTTGGTAATATTTCTGCGAAAGAAGAAAAAGAGAACAAACAAAAAGTAATCAGGAGGCTGAACTGAGAAATTTTGAATGTTGATTGCATAGATTGTAAGTTTTGGTGATTCCTAAAAAATGTAAGTGGTAAAAATTGTAAGATGGGAGGTGGTTGTAAATTGTATGATTCGTTATCGTAGAGGGAATAAAGAGGGAAGTTGATTCTAAAAAGCGGGAGGCTTTTTTTGTTCTTGTTTTTTGTGGGAGAAAGTAGAGAGGATTTTTTTAGCGAAAGCGAAGAGGAGTGTAAGTGTTGCTTATTGCGCTATTGATAACACAAATATAAGCCGGAATACCCGTGTAGATCAATGCACTATTTTCAGTATTAAATTGATGTAAACTTATTGTTATGTATTATTGACTGGAAAGGAAAGGGGTAGATATTAGCATAGAAGATATGCTTTTGGGATTTACCATGTTCGGGGTATAGAAAAAGTAAAGGCTGTATCTTACGATACAGCCTGTAGGTATAAAACTGTTACTGAAAATGGTTTAATGTGTAGCGTGGTTCTAAATTTTTGACCTTATGTTATATATGGTACTCTAATTTTAAACCGGGCTTTGATGCCTAGAAGGCTTGTTTTCTTTTGGTGAAGTAGGGGACGACATGTTTTGAAAATTTAAGTCGCTTTTTTGTTATTATCATATTGTTAGCGGGGGAATAGCGTACTTGGTACGTTTCCCCATTTTGCAAGGACTATACCAATTCAAATTTCGATATCTCAGTGTTTACGCCATATATCAGGAATTTTGAATGTGTTACTAACCGTAGAAACAGGACAATGAGTACAAGAGTTAGTACAAGAGGTGGTATAATGGTTATGGCTTGTTTACTTATTGAAATGTGTTTACCTATCGATATGTAAATATATTGTTATGTGAATAAAACAAATCTACCAACTAGTAGGTAGATGAAAGTTATCTATCGACTTTTAAAAAAGCCTGCATTCCTTTCTGATTCCAATAGTTTAATCCTTAACTTTGCATCCCGTAATGTATAACTACCTTTTAGTTGCTTAACACAGATTTTCATTAAATTTTCTATGACAAAATACATATTCGTTACGGGCGGTGTCACCTCTTCTTTGGGTAAAGGCATCATATCTGCTTCTCTCGCCAAATTGCTTCAAGCACGCGGCTATAGCGTTACCATCCAAAAGTTTGATCCTTATTTGAATGTCGATCCCGGCACTCTCAATCCTTATGAACATGGCGAATGCTATGTGACAGAGGACGGAGCAGAAACAGACTTGGACCTTGGTCACTACGAACGCTTTCTCAATCGACCTACTTCCAAAGCTAATAATGTAACGACGGGACTCATTTACCAAACGGTACTTGAAAACGAAAGACGTGGTGATTACCTTGGTAAAACGGTTCAGGTGATTCCTCATGTTACTCAAGAAATAAAAAGACGGGCGCAGCTCATCGGTTCTACAAATACTTATGATATCGTAATCACAGAGATTGGAGGAACCGTTGGAGACATTGAATCTCTACCTTACTTGGAATCCCTTCGACAATTGCGTTGGGAGCTTGGTCGAGACAATTGTATGGTCATTCACCTGACGCTGATTCCATATCTAAAAGCGGCAAAGGAACTGAAGACTAAACCGACTCAGCATTCTGTAAAAGAACTCATGACCAATGGTATACAACCAGATGTCCTGGTTTGCCGAACGGAGCACCCACTCAATATGGATATTCGTCGGAAGCTCGCGCTTTTCTGCAATGTGGAAGTTGGTTCTGTGATCGAAGCGATAGATGCAGAGACTATATATGATGTTCCGATTCTGATGCACAATGAAAACCTGGATACCACAGTGATTAGCAAACTTCGTCTAACCGACAAGCAAGCACCTAATCTCAGAAAGTGGAAGTCCTTTTTGAAAAAACTAAAATCGACTAAGCACGAAGTTCGTATTGGGTTGATTGGTAAATACAATGAGTTACAGGACGCCTACAAGTCCATTCATGAATCTTTTGTACATGCTGGTGCAATCAATGGATGTAAAGTAATTGTTGATGCGATTCACTCTGAGGAGCTGGAGACGGACGAAGCTTCTGTCGCTAAGCGTCTGGAAGGCTTGGATGGAGTGCTGGTAGCGCCTGGTTTTGGTGAAAGAGGAATTAACGGGAAGCTCAAATCGATTAAGTACGTCCGGGAGAATAATATTCCTTTCTTTGGAATTTGTCTGGGGATGCAGTGCGCGGTAGTAGAGTTTGCACAAAATGTATTGAAGCTAGAAGGAGCTTCTTCAGAAGAAGTGAATCCACACAGTAAGAACAAAGTGATTTATCTAATGCCGGATCAGATCAGCATTTCGATGAAAGGTGGAACCATGCGTCTGGGGGCTTATGATTGTACATTAGAAAAAGGCTCACTAGCAGAAAAGGCTTATGGTACTACAGATATCTCCGAACGTCATCGTCATCGCTACGAGTTTAATAATGAATACAAAGAAGTCATCGAATCTGCAGGGCTGAAAGCAACTGGTTTTAATCCAAAGTCAGGGTTGATCGAAGTTGTCGAATTAAAAGGTCATCCTTGGTTCATGGGCGTTCAGTTTCATCCAGAGCTGAAGAGTACTGTAGAGGAACCACATCCATTATTCGTTTCTTTCGTAGGAGCTTGCTCGAAACATAAAAAATCAAAAAAAAAGACAAACGGGGTAGTTGAAGTGGGATAAATTTTTTGAATTATTGAATGCTTAATGAATGAATAATTAAATTGTATTTTAAATCGTAATTAAATTAGTTTTTATTTATTGTTTTATCGTTTAATTATTCATTTTTTTGCCATTCGTTTATCCAACTACGATCAAAAAAACGACTCATAATACCTACTTCTAATCTAAAAAAAACGACCCTTTTTTTAACCCTCCTCTGGTTTACTTTCCTTAGCTGGCAAGCGAAGGATAATTTCTTCTTTTGGGATACCGTTCAACTGGCTTCTAAGCATGCCTTTTGGTATTACGAAAATGATTTTCAATACTTTTTTTTACCGGAAATAATTGATAGTGGACATCCGCCTTTTTTTGGAATGGGGCTGGCTGCCTTGTGGAAAATGTTTGGTCAAGAACTGTGGGTTGGTCATCTGGCTATGTGGCCCTTTTTGATGGGGATAGTCGTGTTGGCGTACAAAATTGCGAATCATTTTTTTAATAAGTTTGGAGTTGTAATACTATTGTTATTGATTGCAGTAGATCCATTTATTTTGGGGCAAGGAGTACTGGTTAGTCCTGATGTGCCTGTCTTATTTGGATGGTTACTTGGCGTTTATGCTGTTTTGAAAAACAAAAATATATGGAAGGTAATTGCAGCTATTTTATTGGCGATGCTGAGTATGCGAGGGATGATGTTGGTCGTCGTATTGTTTCTTTTTGATTTACTTAAAGAAATTGAATTTGATCGTATTTCTGTTCAGGGGCTGACACAAAAAATAGCTCCTTATGTGCCTTCAGGTTTATTCGGATTGGCGTTCTTAATCGCTCATTATCAATATGCTGGGTGGATTGGCTATCATGAAAATTCTTCCTGGGCAGCATCGTTTGAGCGAGTAGATTTACTAGGAGGCTTAAGAAATGTTGGTTTAATAATATGGCGTATGTTGGATTTTGGTCGAATAGGTATTTGCTTGTTGTTGAGCATCGGTGGTGTGTTTTATCTTTACAGAAATGGATTAAAAAATAAGCATGTAAGAGCATTGTTAGTTTTGCTTATTGCTTCAGTTTTTGTCTTGACGCCATCTTTGATTATTCATCGGGCATTGTCTGCTCACCGATATCTAATGCCCATTACGACCATTATGAGTTTTGCCACCGTATTTGTATTGTTAGAAATTATTAAAAGTGAAAAATGGCAGAAGATAATAGCGAGCGTTTTAGTGGTTTCTCTTCTCGCTGGCAATGCATGGGTATACCCAAAGAAAATAGCCCAAGGTTGGGATAGTACACTTGGGCATTGGCCTTACTATTCACTTAGGTCAGAGATGATAGACTACCTATTGGAACAGAATATTTCGCTAGAAAAAATCGGTACCGCTTTCCCTAATAGAACCGATCTGAAATACACTGATTTAAACCCCGGAGTCGGCGCTTTTTCTTCTTATGATTTGGAAAGTCAATCTTACATTTTATACTCAAATATTTACAACGATTTTACAGACGAAGCCATAGATGAAATGGAAGAAAAATGGCTTGTAAAAAAACGGTTAGACAGCTATCCGGTTTGTCTAATTTTATATCAAAAAAAATGAAGAAAAAAAGCCTAAAAGAACTCGGACGACTGACTCCTCAGGAATTTAAAACGACAAAACGTAACCCCGTCGTCATCGTCCTAGACAACATCCGCTCCGCCCTCAACGTCGGTTCTGCCTTTCGCACCGCCGATGCTTTTGCCTTCGCAGAATTACATCTCTGTGGCATCACAGCCACTCCTCCCCACCGAGAAATTCTAAAGACCGCCATCGGCGCTACTGCTGCTATGCCTTGGACTTATTTCGAGCAAACGACAGATTCTATCAAGCAACTAAAAGAGCAAGGCTATCAAGTCATAGGTGTGGAGCAAACTCACGAAAGTGTATCGCTCTTGAATTTTGAATTCAAATCAAATGAAAAATACGCACTCGTTTTTGGGAATGAGGTAGAAGGAGTTAGTGAAGAGGTGTTGCTTTTGTTGGATAACTGTGTGGAGATTCCGCAGTTTGGGACGAAGCATTCCTTGAATATTTCAGTTTGTGTCGGTGTGCTGGGCTGGGAGGTTCTGAAAGGCTTGAAGTCTACAACTATTTAGAATGTCTGTTCTTCTTTGGTTATTGATTTTTATTAATTCGTTTTATCCAATAGTAAGTGCGTTTTTGTTGAACTATTTGTATTTGTAACTGAATATTAGTTCATTTTTTTTAATTTTTAGACTATACTTCTTCTCCTAAATAGGGAAAAGGAATCTCCTTTTACTATCTTTACTATACCCAATAAATTCAACAATCAAACCTGATTCATCTTCTTATGCCTTATGCAGGTAAAAGGCATTGCCATCAAATGAATCAGGTAAAGTGAAAATGAGCGCCTAATAAATATGTGTTTAAGTAAACTATTTAAAGTACTTAACACCTTTTATTAATGCTCTATCATAGTTTAAGAACTAGCTCAAGAAACCAATTAGACCCCACAGAATGAAGACCAACGTTAAGGATATT
>JBGCDT010000104.1:0-20153 GCA_045105695.1 Saprospiraceae bacterium
ATTTGTATTTAAGAAACTTGGATGGCGAAGGCGAATACTTTGACTTACCAAACGGAACCGACTTCCGTGGAAAAACCATAGAAAATAAATCAGTTCTTGTTTCTTCCATCGCACATGGCGGGACGATTCTTCAACGATATACATTTGAATTATCCATCGACGGACAACTTTTCTACAAAGGAAATTCCTCATTCGGATTTTTCACTAAGGAAGCATTGGCCGCACAGGCAGGTTTGGACAAAGGCGAAAAGATTCCAGCATGGTATGTTTCGGAAGGCTTGCAGCCAAATGACTACATGCAAATCAAATTGGATTCCCTTTACGGAAAAATGAAACTGTTCAAAGCTCCTGAAGGTAAACCGCACTACCGACTGGCGGAAGATCAGTTGAATATGATCCACGAATTGAAGATCGCAAAGAACAGCGGGAAGCATGGCTTGGGTTACATCCATGCTACGAAATTTGTGAAAACCTATGACTGGTATTTCACAAATCACTTCTACCAAGATCCGGTGATGCCTGGTTCTTTAGGCGTTGAATCCATCTTTCAGGCGATGCAGGTTTTTGCATTGAACCAGGACTTGGGTAAGGATTTCAAATCTCCGAAATTCACTATGCTAGAGAATCATAAGCAGGTTTGGAAATACCGTGGACAGATATTGCTGGGTGTGGAAGAGATGCACTTGGAGGTTCATGTGAAGCAGATTGAGAAGCGAGGGGATGTGCTGGCGATTATTGCTGATGCTTTCTTATGGAGTGGTGATATGCGGATTTATCAGGTGACTGATTTGGGGCTTGGGATTGAGGAGGCTTAGGGTTTTTAGACAGACAGGATAACAGGATGCCTTTGGCATACAAGATTTTTAAAGTTAAAGTGTTCTTGTTTACCTTTTATTGATAAACTAATATTAGTTATATAATACTACTGATTGGCGCGGCGACTTTAGTCGCCAATAAAAATTAAATTATTTAAAGGGCGACTAAAGTCGCCGCGCCAATTCGAATTAAAAACAATTGATGATGAATATAACATACAACGGCACACCACAACAACTCTTCTGGAAAGGCTCCCCAAGAGACATTGTTTTCGAGCCAGAACAAATTCGGGAGAAATTAAACAATACGGAAGCACCTTGTTATGTGATGAAAGATTTTCGAGGTCGAATTGGTGTAGCGAATGGCGGCGAGTTGGTTTCCTCAGGGCGTGGTTTGCAAGTCCTGGCGATGATGCCACCTATGACTGCGGAACAATTGGGTGATCCAACTTTTAGAACAGATTACAATTTGAAGTATGCTTATAAAACTGGAGCAATGGCCAATGGAATCGCTTCGGCGGAGTTGGTGATTGCTATTGGAAAAGCAAAATTGCTGGGTTCTTTTGGAGCCGCAGGCTTGGTTCCCAAGCGAGTGAATGAGGCGATTGAGCAAATTCAGAATGCTTTACCGACGGAGACTTATGCTTTTAATTTGATACATAGTCCGGTGGAAGAAGCGCTGGAAGCTGGGGCTGTGAAACTGTTTTTGGAGAGAGGCGTGCGCGTTGTCGAAGCTTCTGCGTTTTTGGCTTTGACCAAGTACATTGTGCATTACCGAGTGGCAGGATTGAGTGAAGCGGCGGATGGTTCTGTAGTTCGAAATAACAAAGTGATTGCTAAAATTTCCCGAAAGGAAGTGGCGACGCACTTTATGCAACCAGCTCCTGATGAATTTCTAACAATACTTTTACAGGAAGGTAAAATCACTCCGAAGCAAGCAGAGTTGGCGAAGCGCGTACCGATGGCAGATGACATTACGGTAGAAGCAGACTCTGGTGGACATACGGATAATCGACCTTTGGTGGCTTTGTTGCCGATCATTATTCAGTTGCGAGATGAGCTGCAGGAGAAATATAACTTTGAGCATAAAATCCGTGTAGGAGCGGCTGGTGGAATTTCCACTCCGGCCTCTGCACTGGGTGCATTCATGATGGGCGCGGCTTATGTGGTGACAGGTTCTGTAAATCAAGCTTGTGTAGAAGCAGGAACTTCGGAGCACGTGCGCAAATTGTTAGAAACGGTTAGTTCTACAGATGTAATGGGCGCTCCGGCTTCTGATATGTTTGAAATGGGGGTGGAATTGCAGGTCTTGAAACGAGGAACTTTGTTTGGTCCAAGAGCTAAGAAACTCTATGAATTTTACAAACGCTATAATTCCATTGATGAGATTCCGACAGCGGAAAGAACGAAATTAGAGAAGCAGGTTTTCAGAAAACCACTGGAAGAAATCTGGCAGATGTGTATCGACTTTTTCCAGGAGCGCGACCCTGAGCAGATCGAAAGAGCCAAAGGAAATCCAAAACGTAAGATGGCTTTGATTTTCAGATGGTACCTAGGTTTGTCATCCAACTGGGCGAACGCTGGCGTTCCTGATCGAGTGGCGGATTATCAAATCTGGTGCGGGCCTTCTATGGGGGCATTTAATGACTGGGTGAAGGGGACTTATTTGGAGCCTTATCAAAGTCGTAAAGTGGTAGATGTTGCGGAGGAGATTATGTTGGGTGCTGCAGTTTTGTATAGGATTGAAGGTTTGAAAGTGCAAGGTGTTACGGTTGATTTGGGGAATGAGCGGAGGTTGTTGGGAGAAGAAAAACGTAAGGAGTCGGCTATAACTGTTTGAAAAAGTTCGCGCTGCCACTTGCAGTGGCGGTGAGAATTCTTTTTCAAACAACACGCCCCTGACCTTTATTTCTTTACGGAAAAAAGCCTTGCTCCCTATTATGAAAATTGAGGTCAGGTAATCTCGTTGTCTGACAGAAGCTCTGCGCTTTTTTGAAAAGAATTCTCACCGCAACTTTGAAAGTTGCAGCGCGAACTTTTCAAAAAAAGAAAACCCCAGCCGCCGAAGCGACCAGGGTTTATACTCAAGTATTAGGAATTTTTACTACGCTATACATCTAAAAATTACACAAAAAATAATTTCAGAATCTTTACACTCCTTGAAAAGTCCTAACCTGCTCTCCCTTCAGGTCGTTACGGTCAGTACTTTCCAAGGCAGATTCTAACGTTAATTTTTCGTTGTTGCTAACGCAGCGTACTTTGGATACAGATTTCAAGAATCTGCGTGGGGGTCTATTTAGAATTTTGAAGTCAAACCAACGGTAACTAGAGAAGCTGCATATCCTATCTCTCCGAACAAACCGAAGTGTTTTGTCATCATGTATTTCAAACCTACATAGCCAGAATATTTCCAACTACCGGACACTCCTTCTCTGATGATGATCCCTTCTACACTATTTACATCTGGGTCCAATTTCTGAACATCGGAGATTTGGTAACTCACCATTGCACCTCCATAAAAGTCAATACGCTCTCTATTGAAGTGTCCTTCTAATCGTCCACCGACCATGTAAAAGTCATTTCGGACAACTGCTGTTTCCATAGGAATTTCATCGGCGATATTTTCTTCTGACTGGTAACCATTCGTTGAGGAGTAACCTGCATAAGCACCTACAGAAATAAATTGTTTAATTCTGTAATTAGCCATAACGCTTAATGGAATAATACGTGCTCTACTATTTTTCGAAATAAAAGTTGGTAGTAATCCAACACCCGCTGAGAATTCTACATCTCCTTTTTTGAACTCTACTTCTTCTTTCGTCACGTTCTGTGCAGAAATGGTCTGAGTCATAAATAAAGCTAGGCAAAGGGTAATGATCGGGAGTAAATTTTTCATTGTTTTGATATTTAAAAGTTGATACTTTGGATTAAAATTTCATTAAGTATATCTGGGTTAACAGATTTACTTTCATTTGCAAAAGTTGTAATATTATTACTACAAATGTTGCGTAACTAATTGATTAATAATTTTTTAGATAAAAAATGATAGACTTAGCGGGCAGTGGCATAAGCAATCTCCATAGATACCTGCCCTTCTTCTGGAATGACATTTTCGATGGGAGTTGTTTTAGTTTCACTTTCTAAATTACTACCGTATGGACAGCCATATCCGCGGGCGCAAGAAGAGAATAATACCAATCCTAATGCTACTGCAACTATTACTTGTAAATTTTTCATGGGGAAAATGGTTTTAAGTTTTGATGAAATTAAATTAGTTGTCTAGTGTAAAGGATTTGATATCTATAGATTAAATTTTAAAGTTTGAAAATGAAATTATTTTTTGCTCAGCTCCTATTTAATAATGAATGAATATTGAAAAGTCACTGAATATTTGTTTTAGTTTTTCTGCTCTGTTTACTTACTATATCCAATGAACCCATAAAACGCTGCGTCAATCATCAGATTTAATACATTATTCTTAACAATGCTCTTACAAAAGTCAGTTATCTTGCAGTTATTAGTTATAACAATACTTTTACTGCTTTACTAAAACTAACCTTCGTTTCTACTCCCTCAACAAGTTCCAACTACAAGACCCGTTAAAACCAAACCACCCCTATATAAAAATGGAATATTTTGGATAAACGGATTTAGCTGGCAATTGGCCGACCAAAAGGTATTTTGAAACTTATCGAATAAGGAAACTTAAAGCAATGAGAAGAGGTAAAGTTGATTCTTATATTTCGTTTTTTAGCGCAAGGCGAAAGGAGATTTTTTTCGTTTTAGCTTAGCTTTTTTCATTGACTTTGCCTTTTCAGGCAAAACACAGGGATATAAAGTTTTTAGGATATGAATTATTATGTGTGCATCTCTTTTTTTTCAAAATACTTTTTGTCTTGAGTGATGAACATCTATTCGCTACTATCAAAAGCTTAGTTTTCCGTCTTCATATCCCCTATTTTCAAGCATTAGGAATACCTTGAAAATTCTTCCCTCAGTTTTTGATTTTTGATGAAATAGAATATATCTTTGCCGCGCAACTTAGGCAAGTATTTATACTTGTTCTGCTGAGCACAAATCCGGAGGGGTGGGTGAGTGGCTGAAACCACCAGTTTGCTAAACTGGCGTGCGGGCAACCGTACCGGGGGTTCGAATCCCCCTCTCTCCACGGACTAAGACGTATAAAGGCTAGCCTTTATGCGTCTTTTTTGTTTTACACAAATTCCCATGCGTTATTTTTTCATCTTTTTATGTGCCCTTTCTTTTGCTTGCTGTAATCATACTGAACAAGCAAGCCCACTCCGAGTTACTGCCGCCGCTAACCTCCAATTCCCCATCCAGGACATCACAGCAGCATTCACAAAAAAAACAAACATCCCCTGCGAAACCATCATCGGTTCCTCTGGCAAACTCACTGCTCAAATCAAAGAAGGCGCTCCATATGACATCTTCATATCTGCTAATCAACTGTATCCTAACACTTTACACCAAGCAGGACGAACTACTTCGCCTCCTGTAGTCATTGGAGAAGGCAAACTGGTACTATTACATTTGACAGAATCCATTGAACTAGAAGCACTTCTGAATCCCAACATAAAACACATTGCTATTGCCAATCCCAAGGTAGCCCCCTACGGCGCAGCAGCCATGGAAGTCCTGAAAAATCAAGAAGGTCTTTACGAAAAGATAGAACATAAAATAGTCTATGGAGAAAGCATTGCTCAGGTCAATCAGTTTGTGGCAACGGGTGTGGCCGATGTTGGATTTACAGCTCTGTCCGCAGTAATAGCTTTACAGAAAAAGCAAAAAAGCTTCTGGACGGAGATCAATACAAAAGATCATAGTCCCATTAAACAAACAATGGTTCTACTTAAAAACAACAGAAATAAAACTGCTGAGGCAAAACAATTCCAAGACTTCATCCTTTCTTCTGATGGCAAAAGCATTTTGAAAAAATATGGCTACATTGTAGACTAATCTCATAACGCTACTCCGCTTCATGTCTTGGCAACCGCTCCTTCTTACTTTTCAACTCGCACTGATTACCACGGTTTTGCTGTTATTCATTTCGCTACCCCTCGCCTACTGGCTGGCACATACGCGCGCTCGTATCAAACCAATTATTGAAACCCTAGTGAGCATGCCGCTAGTGCTGCCACCAACCGTTTTAGGGTTTTATTTGCTATTGGCTTTTAGTCCCTCGAATTCGTTTGGCCAGTGGCTAGAGGAGACCATCGGACTACGGCTGGTTTTTTCTTTTGAAGGCTTGGTCTTAGGCTCCATTCTTTACAGCTTACCTTTTATGGTACATCCTATTCAATCGGGATTTTCCAATTTATCACCTTCGCTCAGAGAGGCAGCTTACGTTTTAGGAAAGTCGAAAATGACAACGCTTTGGAAAGTGTTACTTCCTAACATTCGTAATTCTTTGCTGACGGGGATTGTGTTGGCCTTTGCACATACGATTGGTGAGTTTGGCGTGGTGCTGATGATTGGTGGGAATGTTCCAGGGCAGACAAAGGTAGCTTCGATCGCTATTTATGATGAAGTAGAATCTTTGAACTATGCTGCCGCCAATAGCTATTCACTGATCTTGTTTGCGTTGACCTTTACTATTTTGCTACTGGTTTATTTGGTGAATGGAAATTACTTCAAAACCTTCGTCAAATGATTAAGATTGACATTCAAAAAGAATTATCTGCTGCTACCGGAACTATGTTATTGGAAGTCGACACTGCTTTTTCAGAAGGACAGATACATGCCATTTACGGAAAATCAGGCGCTGGAAAAACAACGCTCTTACGTATAATCGCAGGACTGACTAAAGCAGATAATGGAAAAATTGAAGTTGGGAATCAAACTTGGTTCGATAGCGACAACCAAATAGATCTTTCTCCTCAGCAAAGAAATATCGGTTTCGTTTTTCAGGACTATGCGCTTTTCCCGAATATGACTGTTTATGAAAATTTGAAATTCGCTTTAGACAAAAATCAACCTGAAAGTATCATCTCTGAACTCATCGAATTAATAGAACTGGGTGATTTACAAAGCAAGAAACCCACTACCCTCTCTGGTGGTCAGAAACAAAGGGTGGCATTAGCTCGCGCGCTTGTACAACAACCGAAATTATTATTACTAGACGAACCCCTGGCAGCTCTGGATCTGGAAATGCGTAAGAAGTTACAAAACCATTTACTTAATGCTCATAAGGCTTACAATTTCACGACCTTACTCGTCAGTCACGATGAACAAGAGATTAGAAAACTTTCCGAAACTATACTCGTTCTAGAAGAAGGAAAAATCATTACTAGCAGTTCTGTCGCTAAGTTTTTTCCAAATAGAAACATTGTTCTTTCCGGAAAAATAATACAGATACTAGCCGAAGAAAAAGAATGTAAGCTTATTGTTAGCATCGGAGACAACGAAGCTATACTTTTTATTTCTAAGGAACAGGCTAAGCGATTTAAGGTTGGGATGGTCATCCCTATTCATTCACAACTATCGATTAAATGAACCGATTGATTTCATACTGTTTTGTGCTGTTATTACTTGCGGTTCTGATATCAGACTCATCTATAGCACAAACCTATGAGCCATCAGAAGTAACAACAGCGCTTCAAAACTGGGAATATCATCACGAAAAAAAAGATTGGAAAAAAGCAATTGTTGAAGCCGAAAAAGCTTTTAAAATTGCCAACACCCATTCAGACAAAATACAAGCAGCACTCGCCCTAAATCGCCAAGGACAATCCTATCTCCAAATTCCCAATAGAAAGCGAAAGAATAGAAAGATTGCTAGAGAAAAATTCAAGTCAAGTCTCTTTCACCTTTCTCAAGTAGAAGAACATGACCTTCGTATTTCAAATCTAAAAAACTTGGTTTTCATTGCAAAAGAAGAAGGTAATAATAATGAAGCGGTCATTTATCAAAATCAAATTTCTGAACTCAATAGTAACGAGAAACTAAGTAATCGGATCGACTCCTTGGATACACAAAAAAAGCAGTTATCGCTTAAAGTTGAGTCCCTACAGGATGATCAGTTGAAGGCAGAACTTTTAATTGCCTTACAAAAAAGCAGAGTGGACTCCCTCTCTTTTCTAACGCTAAAAGACTCTCTAGAACTTGCCATTCAAGAAAATCAGATTGAATTTCAGGCGAATCAACTCGACTTACAAAAGAGTCAAAAACGGTTTTTTATTGCCTTAGCTTTCTGCATCGGCTTACTTGCTCTAGGAGCATTTCTGTCCGTTTATAAAACCAAGATCTACAATAAAACACTTCAAAAAAAGAACAAGGTTATTGATTCTGAAAGAAAAAAATCTGAAGAATTGTTACTAAATATTCTTCCAAAAATGGTTGCACAAGAGCTTAAAGTAAGCGGTAAGACGACCGCACGTCGCTATGAAGAAGCTACAGTTCTTTTTACAGATTTTGTCAATTTTACTGGTATTGCAAAGAATTGGTCTTCTGAAAAATTAGTACGTGAACTGGATTTCTATTTTAAAGCCTTTGACGAAATTATTACTAAGCATAATCTTGAAAAAATTAAAACCATTGGTGATGCTTACATGTGCGTTGGTGGATTACCAAAAGGCAATACGACACATCCTATTGATGCGGTAAGAGCGGCAGTTGAAATTCAGCATTTTCTAAAAAAGGTAAAAAAAGAAAAAGAAGGTAAGGGCGAGGTATATTTCGAGGCTCGTATTGGTATTCATACAGGGTCATTAGTTGCTGGCGTAGTTGGGAGTACAAAATTCGCTTTCGACATTTGGGGAGATACGGTGAACATTGCCTCTCGTTTTGAAAACCAATCAACTCCTGAACAAATTAATATTTCTGCGACTACTAAGGCCCTGGTGGAGCATGAATTTGACTGTACTTTTCGAGGACAGTTACCTATTAAAAACTTAGGAGAGGTCGGGATGTACTTTGTGGAAATGTAATAAGCTGTAATTTTTTGAAAGCACTTAAGAAAGTTATCCCAAAGAGAACGCAAAGGTCGAATACCTTAGATTACGAACCTAAGCGCATTCTTAATTTTTCCTTTCATTTTAATTTTCATTAAAATCTCACTTTTTTCTCCGCTTAGATCTATCTTTAAAATAATTCCCACCACTTTTTTTACCCTTGTTGTTACGCGTATTACGCGGCACGTTTCTCTTCGCCTGCGTTTTAATTTTTCTTTTGATTTTAATTTTATCGTCTGCTTCGCCACTAGCATCAGTTAGTACTTTCTGAATATAATCGACATCTCGTTTTCGCAGTTCCTTCCACTCTCCCACTTTCAGATCCCCTAATTTGATATTCATAACCCGAACCCGTTTTAGCGTTGCTACTTCATAATCGAAGTGTTCGCACATCCTGCGAATTTGTCGGTTAAGTCCCTGGATGAGAATGATCCGAAAGGTGTAGTCATTGATGTACTGAACTTTGCAACGCTTAGTAACCGTATCCAAAATCGGAACCCCTTTGGACATCTCTTGAATAAATTCAGGAGTCAGCCTTTGACGAACGCGGACGATGTATTCCTTTTCGTTTTTATTACCCGCTCTTAGAATTTTGTTGACAATGTCGCCATCATTAGTGAGGAGGATGAGCCCCTGAGATGCTTTGTCCAAACGACCGATTGGGAAAAGACGTTCTGGATGACCAATAAAATCGACAATGTTTTTCCGCTCTTTTTTATCTGTGGTACAAACAATGCCGATGGGTTTGTTGAAAGCGATGTAAATCTGTTCTGGTTTTTCTAACAATGGTTTTCCGTCGAGGAGAACTTCGTCGTCTTCCTCTACTCTGTTGCCTAGTTTAGCGACAGCTCCGTTCAGTTGAACACGGCCGTCTTTGATCCATTGATCTGCCTCTCGCCGCGAGCAGATGCCAGTAGAACTAATAAATTTATTCAGCGAGATGGATTGATCGTTATTTTCTTTCACGTGGCGAAATTACGAAACTAAATGCGGAATTACTTCTGCCAGTGCATCCCTTCCCATGACCGTATAGAAAAAGACAGCTCCAAGCCAACCATGATACATACCAAGTACCAAAAGATTCCGACCATGCAGATATAAATAGCTATAAACTAGAGCCATGAAAAAAGTCGCAATGACTAAGAATAAAAAAGGAAAGTGTACAACGGCAAAGACAATTGCTGTAAAAAAAATGATCAGTGGTATGGATGTTTTCACTTGATTCAAATCCCTTAGATTGCCAGCGATCAAACCTACGATGAGAAACTGCTGGATGATCCCCCATATCGGATAAACAAGCAAAATGGGTAGAATATGCCAGCTTAGCACATTGGTTCCCAGGTAATTACCAATCAGATAGAAAGCGACGATTAAGATTAAGGCGATGGGTAAAAGTTCCCGAAAGGTTTGTTTGAAGTGCTTTGTATTCAACCCCCAATGATCTAGTACATTGCTATTTTGGCGAAACCGATAATAGACGTAGCCGGTCCAAAATAAAATGGCTGCACTGATGTACAGTAAGCGAAGATTCAGCAAGTCCATTAGTATGAACTTTCCTAGTCCCGTGATTATTACAGCTGCTATTTCTAAGATTCGCTGTTTGTCGCTTGTATTCATTATGCTATTATTTCTGAGTCTGTAGTAAACAAAGTTGAGGATATTTACCTTACAATATTACCAGAAAATTTGGAGTTGAATTATAAGCAGACAACATATTATGTTTAAGAACTACACTAAAAATAATTTCAGAATCTTTACGCTCCTTAAAAAATCCTAACCTGCTCTCCCTCTGGTCGTTACGGTCAGTACTTTTCAAGGCAGATTCTAAAGTTAATTTTTCGTTGTTGCTAAAACTAATCTAACAAATAAATATTCTTTTGCCATTACAGGCGACCTTAGCTTCATTTTTTGCGTATGTATTATAGAAAGACATGAACATCTAAATCCCGTAAATGACAAATCGCTCTCCGATATTATCCCTACTCATAGCTACACTGCTAACCATTAGCGGCTTATCGGCCCAAGAGATTTGTGAAAACCACCACCACGATTTACATGACCATTCGGGAGATCAGATTGGCTTTGTCCAAAACAAAGGTCAGTGGGAAAAGCCCATACAATTCAAGGCGAATCTTGGAAGTCTAAATACTTTGTTTTTAGAGCGCAATGCTTTCACCTATGTTTTTCATAATGAGCAGCAAGCCGTTGGTTTGCATGATGCTTATTACAAAACGGAGTTCAAAGAATACCTAGTCGATGCCCATGCTTATAAAGTTCGTTTTCTGGGATCGAATGAAGCAGCACTCCAAGGTAGTGAACAACGTTTACTTCATCTGAATTTTTTCCAAGGGAACGATCAAAGCCAATGGGCTTCGGATGCTGGGGTTTTTAATAAAATTACGTACAAAGATATTTACGACAATATCAACTTAGAAGCTTACAGCGAGTCTTCGGATTTTAAATATGATTTTGTAGTGGCGCCTTTCGGTAACCCAGCTGATATACAACTAGAATATGATGGTATAGAATCCATGAGATTGGTTGATGGAAAATTAATCATCACCACTTCCGTAAATGAAATTCAGGAAATGGCACCTTATGCCTGGCAGTTGATTGACGATAAAAAAGTGACTATACCATGTGATTACAAATTATCTAACAATATACTTACATTCCATTTTTCAGAAGGATATAACAATACACTTCCGTTAGTCATTGACCCGATAGTTGTAGCAGCAACTCTATCAGGTTCTACCGTTAGTAGAAACTTTGGACATACCGCTACTTTCGACAACGCAGGGAATATCTACGCAGGTGGAATCGCTTTCGGAACGGGTTATCCAACAAACACAGGTTCTTTCCAAACAAACTTTGCTGGCGGCTCCAGAGACATGTGTATTAGTAAATACAACCCGGATGGTTCGCAGATGTTATACGCAACTTACATTGGCGGCGCTGGAGATGACTATCCACATAGTATGGTCACCGATTTTAGCGGTCAGCTGTATGTATATGGTAGCACGACCTCTATTGATTATCCTACTACCAATAATTCTTTTCAACCTAATCATGGCGGGCAGTCTGACATTGTTATTACTAAATTAAATCCTACTGGATCTGCGCTGGCTGGCTCTACCTATCTTGGTGGTAGCGATATAGATGGCCTAAATCAAAGCGAGCATTTCATCAACTATGGCGATGAATTCAGAGGCGAAATCATACTGGATGCGCAAGGCAATGCCTACATCACTTCACATACTTCCTCTACTAATTTCCCAGTAACAGATAATGCTTTTGATCAAACTTACAATAGTAGTGTTGGTCCAACTTTCATTATCGATCAAGATGCTATTGTCGCAAAATTCAATAGCGATTTATCTAATCTTTTTTGGTGTACTTACCTTGGAGGTAACGGAGCTGATACAGGATCTGGACTTCGTTTGGATGACAATAACAATGTTTATGTTACGGGAACAGCAGGTGCTTCCAACTTCCCTTCCCTTTCAGGGGGCTATCAAGAAGACCATTTGGGAGGCGTAGAAGATGCCTATGTCTTGCTCCTTTCTGCTGACGGAAGTGAATTGTTACATACCACCTTTTTTGGAACGACAGGTAATGACCATTCCTACTTCCTGGACATAGATGAACAAAACAATATCCACATCTATGGACAAACTACTGGAGCCATAAATCCTTCTCCACCAAGTACTTACAGTACAAATAACAACAGTCCTCAATTCTTGGCTGCCTTCAATAGTACCCTCTCCAATTTGATTTATAAAACCAATATTGGTAATGGACCGCTTGAACCAAACGTGACCATTTTCCAATATATCCCAGTGGCTTTGATGGTGGACAAATGTGATAATATTTATTTCTCAGGTTATTTTGCTGAAGCAGGATTACCGACTACATCTGATGCCATTGATCCAAACGGAGATCGTACTTTTTATTTAGGTGTCCTTGAACCGGAGGCGTCGGGTTTGTCTTACGGAACCTATTATGGAGAAGCAGATCACGTGGATGGCGGTACCAGTCGTTTTGATAAAAGTGGAACAGTCTACCAAGGCGTTTGTAGTTGTGCAGAGCAAAATGCAGTATTAAATACGACGGCTAATGCCTGGTCTACCGATTCTGATTTGGATTGTGATGTGGGTGTTTTTAAGATTGATTTTGAAGTAGAAACCGTAACCGCTTCTGCTTTTGCAACACCAGGTACAAGTGGTTGTCTTCCTTTTGAAGTGAACTTCACGTATACCGGCCAAGATGCCGAAGAATACTTTTGGAGCTTTGGTGATGGTAATACCAGCACAGATGAAAATCCTTCGAACACTTATACCGAGTCTGGTAGTTTTACGGTAGAGTTAATCGCCTCTTCTCCGAATACTTGTAATATTGCTGATACTTTTTATTTACAAATGGAAGTACTAGATGGCAGCAGCACCTTGCAGGACACGGCAATCTGCGATGGTTTGTCAACACTATTTCTTGATGCAACGACTACGAATGCACAATACACTTGGCAGGATGGTTCCACTGGGGCTAATTTCGAGGTTACTAGCCCAGGTATCTATTGGGTAGAAATTGATATTGGGGCTTGTACCCGTTTGGATAGTTTTATTGTAAGTGCATCCTCAGCTTTGACGGTTGATTTGGGAGAAGAAATTTCTATTTGCGATCAAGCAGTTGGTACCATTCAACCAAACGTCACAGGACCAGCAGATAGCTATGTCTGGAGTACAGGTGATACTGGATCGACCTTGCAGGTTAGTTCTCCTGGTACTTATTCCGTTTCTGTTACCGATGAAGTAGGTTGTATTATTTCTGATGAAGTGGAAGTCCTATTCGGCTTTACACCAACGGTGGAGCTGGGTGTTTTCGATACCCTCTGCGATCTTGAAACCGTTACACTTGATGCAGAAACACCACAAGTCACCTACACCTGGCAAGATGGTTCTGACGATCCTACTTTCACTGTTACAGAAAGCGGAACTTACTTTGTGGTTCTTAATAACAACGGTTGCACCAATAGCGACACTACAGAAGTCAATTATTTTAATCTACCCGATTACGAAGTCGAAAGCTCAAACGTCGTCTGTTCAGGTGAATGCAACGGTGGTCTTACTATTTCTAACAATAATCTTACAACTTTAGATTTTATCTGGGAGGACGGCACTAGTAGCACCGAACGTTTCAATCTATGCGAAGGCGATTACAGCCTCACCGTTACGGATGTCAATGGCTGTACCTACGAAGAATTTTTTACGATTGTAAACCCGGAGCCACTTGAATTTTCATTAAATCCAATTCCAGTAGAATGTTTTGGCGATGACAATGGAATTATTGAAATAGTTAATCTTAATGGTGGCTTCCCTCCCTACACCATCATTCTGAATGGAGATACGCTTTCCGAAAATACCATTATTGAAAACCTTTCGGGAAACAACTATGACGTAACTATATCTGACTCAGGAGGTTGCGTAGTCTCAGAAACTACCTTTATCTATGAGCCACCTTTCATTAATATTTTTGCAGGGGATGACCGACGAGTAGAACTAGGAGATACCGTAAAGATCAATGGTTTCGTATTTCCTCTTAAAGATCAGCAATTGAGTTGGTCACCAATAGATCGTTTCCTAGGTTGTCAGAATTGTCCGAAGCCTGAAGTTCAGCCCGTTCAAACGATCGAGCATGTCTTCACTGCCGTAGATACCATCACTGGCTGTGTGCGAAGTGATAGCGTTATTTTATATGTCGATAAAGTCCGAGAGGTCTACATCCCTAATGCCTTTAGTCCAAACATCGACGGTATGAATGATGAATTTATGATCTACGCTGGCCCCGGTGTTCAACAGGTCAACAGCTTCAAAATTTTTGACCGCTGGGGCGAACACATCTTCGAAGAAAACAATTTCCAACCCAACGAACGTACCTTTGGTTGGGACGGCACTTTCAAGGGCCAATTCATGAATAACGGGGTTTTCGTTTACGTTGCTGAGATCCTTTTTATCGACGGAGAAGTATTGTTATATTCTGGGGATGTTACGCTTTTGAGATAAAGGGTGGATAAGTGGATAAGGTCTTCTTTTTTTAGTGATAAAACCTTATCAACCCCATCTACCTTATCTCCTTATCCACCTTATTAATTCTCCTCCCAAAAAGTCTTAATTCTCTCCAACAAATACTCTGGTACCATTACAGGGCGTCTCGTCTTCGCATCCAGAAAACAAAGTCTGACCTCTCCCCCATTCACTACCTTTCCTGCTTCGTTTTTAACCTCAAAGTGAAAGGTGATAAACATCTCAGGTAACTTACGTAAGACTGTTGTTATGGTAAGTAGATCATCATAGGTAGCGGGTCTTACAAATCGTTGGGAGAGACTGACTACGGGCATCATTACGCCAAAGTCTTCCTCCATCTGTTTGTAACTCAGCCCCATGCTCCGGAGGGCTTCTACTCTGCCGACTTCGTAGTATTGAACGTACGTTCCGTGGTAGACGTAACCCATTTGATCAGTTTCAGCATAGCGGACTCGGAGTTGAGTTGATCTTGATAACATGATTTTGTATTTGTTGAAGGGTTCTTTATTGTAATAATTGAATTTCTAAAAATGGAATATTTATCAATTAGTAAATATTTGCAATTGATTTTAGAGGTATGAATTTAACTTACCACAATTCCAAAAAATCAGCCCTGCGTCTTCTCGAAACCGGGATGGTAGAATCGTCCGCCATCAGAACCGTTCCTTCTCTATGGAAACGTTTTACATGAGCCAGGTTGATGAGGTGAGCCCGATGAGAAGCAAAAAAATGATAGGGTTCTAGTAGCTTAATAAAAGATCCGAGGTTGTAAGAAGAGATTAAGTCCTTCTGATCCTGTATCACAATTTTGGTAACTCTTTGCAATGCTTCACATCTGATGATGTTCTTGACCATCACAAATTCCAACCCCTCCATCATTGGAATTCCAATTTTGTTATCTAGGCTTTTAGCATTGTTGATGTTTAGCAACAATTGTTCGTTCCGTTGATTTTCTACTTTCGTTTTTATTCTGGCTAAAGCGTTGTGGACGGCTTTTATCAAGTCAGACGTTTCTATGGGTTTTAATATGTAACCGATGGCCGAAAACTTAAAAGCATCAATGGCATATTTGTCAAAACCAGTTACAAATATTATTTCAAAATCAAGAGAGGGTAAACGCTTCAAGAGATCAAAGCCGCTTTCCTTTGGCATTGCTACATCTAGAAATAGTAATTGTGGGCGCTCACCTGTGATCAGCTCGTAAGCCTTTTCTCCTGAATTGGCAGTTCCAACCACTTCTATATCGGGACAGAATTTTTGTAATAAATTCTGAAGTGACTTCAATGCTTTTGGTTCATCGTCTACAAGTATCGCTCTGACCATATAAATCTATACCTTTTGTGTTTTTAAAGCGCATGTAAAGATAGAGCGCTTATCCCTTAGTCCTAGGAAATCACCTTAAAAATCAGCGTTATCTTCTTTTACTTCCCTATTTATGTGCCTTTTATCCGATGAAGTTAACCGTTCATTACATGGTGCTAGCAAATACTAAAAATCAGCTATAAGTTGCAGTCTTATTTAATCTAGGTGATTATTTCAACTCAGTCAGCTAGAAATTTCTATCCTTTTTCCTTTAACAAATTAGTACAAACATGAGACTATTAATTTTTACACTTTTATTAAGCACTTTTAGCACTGCAAATATCTTTGCGCAAGACAACCACTGTCTTGATTTCAATGGAGTCAATAATATAGCGGCTCGCGCTGACTTTTCAATAAGTGGAGAATTCACCATCAGCGCTTGGTTTCGCTGTGACGTAGCTTCCAATAGTTCTTTTGATGAAAGAATCATCAGCTTTGGTCCAGATACAAGACTAGAAATCGGAATTGATGAATTCACCAACGAGCTTTGGCTTTTTGATCAATCGCAAAATACTACGCTCTCTTTTGGAGAAGATCTTAGAGATCAGAACTGGCATCAGTTCGCTTTTGTTAAGTTAGGCACAGAACGACTGGTATACATCGATGGTTCTTTAGCTGGAAGTTATTTTGCGACTTCGAATACTACTTACGGAGACGACTTCAGAATCGGTGCATGGGTAGGTGGCTCTAGTAGCACCACTTTTTTCAATGGTAAAGTGGATGATGTCCGCATTTGGTCTGTAGCAAAATCAGCTGATGAAATTACTGAAGGCCTGTTCTGTCCTTTGACTGGTAATGAAGATGATTTACTGGCTTATTATAATTTCGATCAAGGTAATCCTGGCGGTCTTAATGCCTTGGAGACTATTCTTCTAGACCACTCAGGAAATGCTAGACACTGCAACCTTAGCAGCAACTTCACCTTAGTTGGCAATTCTTCCAATTGGGTCGCTGCTGAAAACGATCAGTTATTTTACCTGGATGCAAGTATAAATCAAAACGGAAATGAATTAGTGGCAAATGCTAGTGGTCTCAATTACCAATGGGTTGATTGTGATGACAACTTCAGCGACATAGCTGGCGCTACCACTGAGGTTTTCGCACCTGAAGCATCAGGTAATTATGCCTTGGTCGTATTTAATACAACCTGCACAGAAGCTTCTGATTGCTTTGATTTTATATTGAGTAATACCAATGAAGCGCTTCAGAACGCTGACATAAGAGTATATCCAAATCCATCGGTAGATTTTGTAATAGTAGAAAAAGAAGGATTAGAAGCCTTGGATATTGTTGTAAAAGATCAGATTGGAAATACTCTTTTGACGAAGAAAACCAATGAACAAAAAACAGAAATTGACCTTCGTGATTTCCCAACAGGAGTTTATTACCTGGCTGTTGAAAATACCGTTAGAAAGATAGTAAAGTTGTAAAATGTAAATCACATGAAATAGAGTCAGCTCGTAAGATATGAGCTGGCTTTTTTTTATTTCAAAAAAGGAATACGCAATACCACCCTAGTACCAACAGCTACTCCTGCATTTTCTAAATCGACAATTTCAATTTCAATATCCATATCGTCCTTGTATTTCAAAACTTCTAAACGTTCTCGAACAATTTGCATACCTCTGGATTTATGTCCTTTAGATGATTTTTCACTAATCGCTTTCGCAGCGGTCTGCCCAATTCCGTCGTCTTCGATAATACATTCTAACAATGCTTCTCCGCATAGACGAAATTCAACTTTTAATTTACCTTTTCCATCTTTATGAAATAGTCCATGATTAATGGCGTTCTCTACGAAAGGCTGTAAAAGCAGTGTTGGAATTTGGATGAAATATACGTCTATCTTTTCGCCAATATCTAATTGAAAATCAAATTGCTCCTCAAAACGCAGTTGTTCCATTTCGACATATAGAGAAATTAATTTTATTTCATCCTCCAACGTTGTGAAGTTACTTTTGGACGACTCTAAAAAGAGGCGCATTAATTTAGCAAAGCGCGCCAGGTAATCTCCTGCCTGATCCGCTTTATTATCCTGAATATAATATCTAATGGAAGCCAAAGCATTAGATACAAAATGAGGGTTCATCTGTGACTGAAGGGCTTTCATTTCCAGTTCGGCCATTTGCTTAGCGATTCGTGTTTTCTCCTCTTCTTTTCTTTTAATAATATTGATACTGTCTTTATAGATAAACCAGATAATTCCAACAATTAAAAAAACAGATAAAATGCGAAACCATGTCCGATCCCACAAGGGCGTCTTAATAAAAAAGTGAATAGGCTCTGCTAATACTACTTCATTATTATCGATATCTCTAGCTTTTAAATGAAAAGAATAATTGCCTGGTTTTAGGTTAGGATAGCGTAAGCTTCTTCTATTCGTTTCTTGCCAATCCTCATCAACTCCTTTTAATTGATAGCTATAAGTTATATCCTCCAAGCTCTTGTAAGACAAAGCTACAAATTCGATTTCCAAGTCATTCTGTAGCGGAGGAAGCTCGTAGTCATTAGCTAAATGTTTTGATTGTCCATTGACTTGAATATCTTTTATATACAATGTAGGAGTACTGTTATCACCATACTTTCCATTTCGATCTATTTGAGTTAAACCCTTATTGGTCCCTGCATAAATGTACTGATTATCAACATATACAGCAGTCACTTCTCTAGTATTAATACCGTCGCTAGTAGTATACTTCCGTATTAATTGTTGATCATTAAAGTTATTGGGGTTAATTTCAAATTGTAACAATCCTTGGGGCGTAGCAACCCAAAGAAAACCTTCTTTATCTGTGTATAAGTCATTGACTTTAAGATTAGCCGTACCTGCAATCGAATAAAGGGTATCTGATTTTAAGCCAACAACTCCTACCTCGTAACCTTCTACCGCACACCATAAAATATTATTTTCATCAATTTCCATATCACTAATGGTACGGTCCAGCGCTACGTGATTATATCTTCTTTTAATAAAATCATTATTCTCAAATTTCCAGAGTCCGTCCTTCCCCCCTGCCCACACTTGACCTTTGTGATTTAATAGAATAGATTCGATTTCAATTAATTAAAAAAAATCAGCTTTGGGTTTCACCCATGGTTTTATTTACAGATACTGAACAAAAAAATCATTAGCAGACCAAAGGCGTTTATTTCCTAAATTGTCATCAAGTGCTATTGCTTTTACGTTTGGAAAATTAAACCTGGCTCCATGTACAAAATTAGAGTTAACCCAATCATAATTCGAAGAAAACAACTCCTGAATTTCTTGCTTTAAAAATGGAGGATTATTTTCAAAATTAAAAATCCCTTTATCACCAGCTGCGAATAATCTTCCCTCTTTTGAAACCGCTAAGCCATTTACGTAAGCACCAATTTTATCATAGGGTATAATCTGTTCTATTTTGTCGTCACGTAAACTGTAGACACCATCCGACTCAGTACTGATATAAATAGTTCCATTTTCATCTCCTGTCAGTTGGCTTATTCTTCCGACGTCAGAAGGGATCACATTCTTTGCATTTTTGGAAGCCGCTGTCGCAAAATACATACCGTCACCAACGGTCGCAATCCAATAGTTTCCCGATCGATCCTTAAATATTCTTCTGACGTTTAATCCCTTGACAGAAAAAGTATCAAGCATATTCATATCCAGATCAAGTTCCAAGAAACCAGGCTGTGGCATTAATGAAATCTGCAAGGCTGAATCAGCCGTACAAAGAATAGTATAAAAAGGATTAATTGGTCGATCATAAATAGTCTCAAAATTTTTAATATCTCCTCTATCCCTAACCATATCCCATTTAAACATTTGTAATTTATTAACAATGCGAAATAGCGAGCCTTTTTCTATTAAGGTTATATTATTATTTAAAGTAAATTGATCCACTAATTTAGTTTCTAAAAAATCTGTGTTAACAGATTTACTT
>JBGCDT010000105.1:0-13249 GCA_045105695.1 Saprospiraceae bacterium
CCTGTGTTTGCTGGCTCAGTAGAATCGGTACAAATTAAATTTTGATCGGCAGGACAAGAGATGTTCGGAGGTGAGTTGTCTACAATGGCTATAGTTTGCATGCAAGAGCTGGAGTTTCCGCAAGCTTCAGTAGCGGTCCAAGTTCTGGTGATGTCATAAGTCGCTTCGTCGCAACCAGTGCCTTGAGTAGAAACATCAGAAAAGGTGATTTCGATATCTGCGTCGTTAGTGCAATTGTCACTAGCGGTAGCATTACCTGTGTTTGCTGGCTCAGTAGAATCGGTACAAATTAAATTTTGATCGGCAGGACAAGAGATGTTCGGAGGTGAGTTGTCTACAATGGCTATAGTTTGCATGCAAGAGCTGGAGTTTCCACAAGCATCAGTAGCGGTCCAAGTTCTAGTGATGTTATAAGTTGCTTCGTCGCAACCAGTGCCCTGAGTAGAAACATCAGAAAAGGTGATTTCGATATCTTTCTCATCAGTGCAATCATCACTAACGATAGGAACGTTTGTATTTGCAGGGTCGGTAGAATCCGTACAAGCTAAGTCCTGATTTGTAGGACAAGAGATGGTAGGAGCTGAGTCGTCTGCGACCATTATGGTTTGTACACAAGTACTGATGTTGCCGCAGTCATCGGTAGCGGTCCAAGTTCTAGTAATGTTGTAAGTTGCTGCGTCACAACCTGAACTACCTTGAGTAGAAACATCTGAAAAGTTAATTTCAATATCTTTCTCATCAGTACAATTGTCACTAACAATAGGGACGCCTGTTTTTGACGGATCTGTAGAGTCGCTACAAGATGAATTCTGATCAGCAGGACAAGAGATCGTCGGAGGTGTTTCGTCATCAACAGTAATATTCTGTTGGCAAGTGGCTACCAGTATACCATCAATAAATAACTCGTAAGTACGGGTGAAATCAGCTTCGGTTCCGTCGCTACATATCGCCAGATCACCCGTATCCGAACTACTCATGACAATATCTCCATCACAGGACTCGATAGCTGTAAAAACATCTTCAGGATCTGAAAAGGGTAGGGGGATACTACAAGCCTCAAGATTTGTATCATTGAGATTGCAAACTGCAGCTGGGGTACAACAAGGAGCTTCCGTATAAGTAGTAGTTCCTACACAAGGAAGTTCTATTGTTCCTTCTGATTCTACGGTTACGGGGATGTCTTTCTCTTCGTTGGCTACTAAATCCATAAAGCTAATGACGCTTCCACTAGGGTAGTCTTCATAGCTGAACTCCCCGAATGCGACTCCTCCTATATTGATCGAAAAAACCTCAGAGCAGGGTTCATCATAGGTTATGGTAAGCTCAAGAGTGTATAGCCCATCTTCACATGGTAGTGGATTGGCTGCCACATTGATATCAGCCACTGATACTGGAATGGCATATCCATAAGAGGGCAGTTGTGAGAAAAGAGAAACGATTAATATCGTAATTGCTCTTAATAGTTTGTTTTTGTTCATGAAAAATAATGTTTGTTAAGAGTGATAGTTGTCTAGTGTTTTTTATAAGTGGTTAATAATTACTAAAACCAGAGCGCCTAAGAAAGCTATTGCGCTTATTGAAATCTGATTCAGAGTCTCTAAAGAATGATCTGTCAGTCCAGCGTCCTGCATTAATTTGATTAATGAGCAGGCTGCATGGAAAACTGCCTCAAAGCTCTACTGGCTCTAGTCAGTTGTTTCTATAAAATGTTTTTGGAACGGCACCTTTTAGAATCTGGTACTTGATTTTTGGCTCTAACCAAGTTTGTAATAGGAAAGTAAAACAGCTTGATTTATTTGTTGGGGTAAGGGTTTTCTCTTGAATGTTTTTGCTGTTATTTGATGCAGCTTTTGTTAGTGGGATTTGATACGGGAAGATGTGGGATTGGTTTCGAGAAATAACATTAAAAGTGACGAATGTCCTAGCGTTTTAATCTTTTCTAACGAAGTTGATCTTTTGTTTGTGGAGGAATAGGAATAGGTCTAAATTTTAATTTTCAAAAGATCTTTCCATCTTGTAGTATACCTTGGACTGCACCATTGCTCTTTCCTCGACCAGGTACTCTTGTTCGCATTTCCACAGCTCGCATACTGAATGGTGGCGTCCCCCATTTTCTTATTCAAAAGATCAAGCGTTTTCATTAGGGCGCTGTTTTTTTTAGTAGAAGAATCGGACACGAATAGATTCCCTTGTACCGCATTCGAGGGGAGCAAATCAGAAGCAAATATTCCAGCCTTCTTATAGTTTACACCTTCTTTGAAAAGCAAATGAATGATTCTTATCGCAGCTATGATGATAGGGCCTGTTTCATTAGTGGCCATAGGGAGTTCTATGGTTTGTGCATTGTAAAGAGGAGCTGGAATTACGGAAGGCTTAAATTTATTGCTGGATAAAAAAACAGTGATTTGACTGGTGACCTGATCGTACTTCCTCAGTTTTTGGCAGAGTCGGGTCGCATATACAGAAATAGCTTCTGTAAGTTCTAACAAGCTGTACACGTCTTTTCGAAAAGAACGAGAGACCATAACAGTTTTGCGTTTTTGTATAGGTGCCTCTAATTCATAACAAGGTTCACCTTTCAGCTCTTTTAACAAACGCAGACCGACAACTCCAAATTCAGAATACATCCAGCTTTCGCGGACTTTGAGTAAATCTGATATGGTTTCTACACCTATTTTAGCCAGTCGTTTTTCGTAGCCTTTTGCGATTCCCCAAACCTTTGATACGGGAAGGTCCATGATCCTATAGTCATCAGTCTCTAGAAAGAATACGCCAGAAGTTGTCTGCTTTTTAGCGATGTGGTTCGCAAGCTTTGCTAATGTTTTTGTTTTCGCTACTCCGATACAAACGGGCATTCCAATTCCTCTAAGTATTTTAGTGCGAAGATCAATACACTCTTTCAATAACAGTTTTTTATCCTCTTGGTAGTGCGGTAGTAATTTTAAAAAAGCTTCATCTATCGAGTAGACTTCTATGTCCTGGCAGTGCTTCGCAAGGACATTCATCACTCTTGCGCTCATGTCTCCATACAATTGATAATTGGAAGAATGGATAGCTACATTCTGTTTTTTTAGAAAAGCTTTGTTCTTAAAATAAGGTGCACCCATTTTTACACCTAGGGCTTTAGCTTCATTGCTTCGGGCAATGACACAACCATCATTGTTAGATAGTACGACTACTGGACGATTTTCCAGTAGGGGATTGAAAGCTCTTTCGCAGGAAGCATAGAAATTGTTACAATCAACTAATGCATAATAAGCCATCAGCGGAGATTGGTTTGGTGAAGGGTGTAAGTCACGACTCCCCATACCTTGAATCCATTACTTTGATTGATAATAATATCAGAATAATCAGGGTGCTCTGCCCGTAGATAATATTCTGTATCAATTTTTATTAATCTCTTTACTGTAAACTCGCCATCAATAATAGCTACAATAATTTGATTGACTTTTGGCTTCAAGGAGCGATCCACTACTATAATATCACCATCGTGTATACCCGCCCCAGTCATGGAATGACCATCGATTTTTACAAAAAAAGTAGAAGACGGATTTTTGATGATGTGCTTGTCGAGACTAAGTCGCTCTTCCAGGAAGTCATCTGCTGGCGAAGGGAAACCCGCAGAGATAGAATTAAAATAGGGGAGGTCTAGTGACAAATCGGTTATGCGGACAATCCGCACGATTGTCCGTTCCTTTTGTGATTCCATGATTTTTTTGCTTTCTGTAGTATGTAATGATTGTATTGCTGTTCGGATAAATCGTAGAACCCTTAATCTTAGAGGAACGGATTTACCAAAACAGAAGACACAAATAAAAAACAAAATGTTTTCAAAATCAAATAAATAAAACTATTTGTTTTTATTTTAACTTTTCAAGACTAAACCCCTCACACATCAAATCCAACGATAACCTTAATTTATACCAAATCGGTTATACAGTTTTCTAAACATTTAACTTACCTTTGTTCTGTTGTTTAGCAGACAACCCTGATTGCCCTCCTTACACCGTTTTTAAAACAATTTACTAGACACTCTTACAATGACTGTTAAGCCCCTGCTTTTCAAGTCACTTTTTTGTTTATTTCAAAGCGTATCAAAAGTCTGCCCTTTTAAATTTTGCAGATTGACAATGAGTTAACCGCTTGTTGTTACTAAACCATATCCCATGAAAAAATTGATCCTACTGTCCCTAGGTGTCATATGCTCGTACTTTGTTGCTGATGCTCAGCAGCTTCCTCTCTTCACCCAGTATCGGGAAAATACAACGCTCATAAATCCAGCTTCTTTCAACCACGACTACCTGTTGAATGAACACAACATTTCCTTTGGTGCTTCTTATCGTCGCCAATGGACGGACTTGAAGTCTGGACCTCAGACACAAACCGTTCGGGGAGAATACATCTTTGACGACATCGGAAACTTTGCTTTAGTTGCAGGAGGTTACCTACTCAATGACAAAACAGGGCCTACTGGTCTGACTGGAGTATACGGACGTTTCGCTGGTGTGATCACTGATGATCCTTACTACGGAGGTTTGTCTATCGGACTGAGCGCAGGTGCTGTTCAGTACAGAGTAAATATCAATGAGATCAGACTCCGTGATCCAAACGATGTTTTGGGAATGGATGACCAAAGTCAAATTCATCCAGACGTTGGTTTTGGAGTTTACGCTTATAAGTTGTTGGATGGTGGTGGATTCCTTGACGAGAGTCATGTTTATGCAGGACTTTCCGTTCCTCAGGTTATAGGTTTAGACTTAGAATTCAAAGAAGAAGGAGCTGATTTTAGTACCAAAAGAATACAACATTTCTATGGCCAGGTTGGCCTTTACAAATACATCGGAGACGGATTCATTCAGCCTTCTGCCTGGGTGAAATATGTACCTAATGCCCCAGTGAACGTAGATTTCAATCTGCGGTATCAGATGCAGGGTAGTTTCTGGTTAGGAGCTGGAGCCTCTACAGCAGGTAACGCTCATATAGAAACGGGTCTCTTAATTGGAGAAGGCGCTGGCTTTGATAGCAACTTCAGAATTGGCTATGGCTTCGATTACTCCTTTAGTTCTTTTGGACCTTTTGCCGGAGGAACACATGAAATCAATTTGTCCTACTCTTTTGGAAATTGATTTTCTAACAATAGAATTACAATCCCAATTTTAAGTTTTCTCCCGGTTAATATCCAGCGTTGACAAACGAAAAAAATCATTCCATGAACTTACTGAATAGCTTATCGCTTTTTCTATTCCTCTCCATATCTTCTTGTTTTTTAGCAACCGCTAATGCAAGTACACCTGACCATGTCGCTTCTTCTCGGAGCATAGCTCCACAGGCTATTGTCAGTGGTGGCTTTTCGTTAACTGCTGAATCTGCTTCGGTAGCTCCAGGACAAGAATTTTGTATTGACATTACTGCAACTGGTTTTGACAGTTTGGTAGCGATGCAATTTACAATGGCTTGGGATACCGCTGTGATTCAGTTTTCCAATTACAATGTAGTAGATATGCCGGATGCGTTCAACTTTGGAGCGAACGCACTTCCTGCGGGAGTAATGGCCGTTTCCTGGAATGCGGACCAAAACATCGATCCACCAAATGGAATATTCCCTTGGGAGTCTGTGCCAAATGGTACTGTCCTTTTCGAATTATGTTTTTTAGTGGTCGGAGAAATAGATGAGTTTTCTACGATTAGTTTTGAAAACCAACCCTTGAATATTGAAATCGTTAGTGCAAATTCTAATGGAGCAAATATTGGTATTTGTGATCCTGTAGAAGGGATGGCTACGGTTATAGAACCGATCGCTGTTACTTCTGAGGAAATCACAAACGTGAATTGTGGAAATGCAGAAGAAGGAGCAATCGAAGTAGACTTCACCGGAGGAACGCCACCTTATAATTATCAATGGGAAGGACCAAATGGCTTCATGGCAGCGACTGAGGATTTGCTTAATATTGAAAGCGGAATTTATTATTTGACATTGACTGATAATTCATTTGTGCAATTAACTTATCTGGATACCTTCGAAGTAGTAGGTAACTTTGACATCTCTATTGCCGATGCTGGTGCTGACACGAGTTTGAATTGTTTCAATAACAGTTTGATAGAATTGAATGGTACGGTCGATCCAGACAATAGTGATATCACGTACTACTGGTATACCAACGATGGTAATATTATAAGTGGTGAGTTTACTCTAAACCCAGATATCAATGCCGCTGGAATCTACTACTTAGTTACAGAAAACCTATTTAGTTTTTGTAGTGATACGTCTGAAGTTTTTGTAGCAGACAATTCCAATGACCCTATTGCAGAAGCTGGTGCTAATAACGAACTGAACTGTTTTCAGTCCATGATTAATCTGAATGGAACGAACTCCTCTCAAGGAGTAGCTTACGTTTACAGTTGGACAACTTCCGGTGGTAACATTCTAATGGGCGATAGTACACTCACTCCGCTCATTGATATGCCTGGTGTTTACACACTTACCGTTAATGATACGCTCACAGGATGTTCTGCATCTGATGTAGTGACAATTATTCAAGACAGTGCTTTGCCAATGGCAGTTGCAGGTCCGAATGATCCTACACTGACTTGTCAAATCACCCAAATTGAATTAGATGGAACTGGTTCTTCTACAGGCAATGATTTTTCTTACCTATGGTATACAGATACGGGAGGTCCTATTCAAAATTCAACGACACTGAATCCTATCGTAGGGGATCCAGGTACTTATTTCTTAGTTGTAACAGACAATGCAAATATGTGCTCTGATACTTCGATGGTTACAGTTTCAGAATCTTTGCTACCGCCAACGCCTACGAATGCGGGAGAAGATTTAACACTGACCTGCGATATTTTTGTAGCAGCGCTGGATGGAACGTCTTCTATTCAAGGACCCAATTATACTTACTTATGGACAACCCTTGATGGTAATATTGTAGAGGGTGAAGAAACACTAACTCCAGAAATAGATGGCTGTGGAACTTACACTTTGGAAGTGACTAATCAAGACGATGGTTGCACCAATCAGGATGAGGTCACTGTCTTTTGCGATACCATTGCACCGGTAGCAGCTATAAATGTAAATGGATTGTTAGATTGTAATAATACGGAGGTTACTGTTGATGGAAGTAGTTCTTCTTCAGGCCCGGATTATACCTACACTTGGAATTCTATTATGGGTAACATTGTCAACGGTCAAGGTACTAACCTTATTTCTGTTGATGGTTCAGCTGTTTATGGCCTTCTAGTGGAAGACGTAACAAATGGTTGTTTTGATTTAGCGACTGTGTTTGTAGAAATAGATACCATCGCTCCAATTGCAGAGGCTGGTGATCCAATGGCTATTGAATGTAATGAACCGCTTTCGCTAGACGGAACAGGTTCTGACGAAGGCGATGAATTTTCTTATCTCTGGACAACTTCCAATGGAAACATACTTACAGATGGAAATGAAACGACGCTGATGCCTACTGTAGATGTTGGCGGAGCTTATATTATTATAGTAACGAATAACGAAACGGGATGTGTAGGAATGGATACCGTACTCATTGACGGAGGGTTTGCATTAGAGTCAGCTGCCTTAAGTGCAGACTCAGTTGTTTGTGGAACCGAACTTTTAGTCACTGGAAACTTACCGCTCAATTCAACGGGTAATTGGACTTCTAGTAATTCTAATGACTTCTTTGAAAATCCGATGCTGGATACCACGTTTGTAATGGATTTGGAGCCCGGAACTCACGTTTTCACTTGGACATTATCCACCGTTGATTGTCCAGCGTATGATAGTGAATCAATAGAAGTTACTGTAGGTGATGCGCCTAATGCAGAAGATGATGAATTCGATCTTTCTGGTTATGAGACAAGCCATGTAATTAACGTGTTAGAAAATGATGACACAACTACTGTGCAGAATTGGATTATGGATTTAGTCACTGCTTCTTCAGCGGGTGAGTTGAGTAATCTGAATAACGGAAGTTGGGAATTTACTTTCCCCGCAGGTTATTTCGGAACCACTAGTTTTGAATATACCCTTTGTAACGAAAACTGTCCTGACCTCTGCGACAATGCAACTGTGGTACTAAACATTTCTGAGCCATTAGATACCATCACCACTATTCCAAACGGTATTACACCAAATGGAGATGGCGTAAATGATGAGTTTATCATTCCTGAATTAAAATTAAATCCAGAGCTATATCCAAATAACGAGTTCATCGTTTTCAATCGTTGGGGAGATATTGTCTACAAAGCAAAACCTTATAATAATGATTGGACGGGAACAGACACTGGAGGAAGTAAGGAGCTGCCAGCAGGAACTTATTATTATGTGCTAAGGCTGGATATCGGGGAGGGAGATGGTTACAAAGGTGATGTGACTATACTTAGGTAGTGAGCAAGTTTTGAGATCTGATCTAGTAGGGGAGTGTGTTAGCAACCGTTTCTGAAGGCAGGCGCAAAGCGGAATTGATAATCATCGTTTCCTTGTTATTCTGTCCTCAATCATTTTATGCCGCCTTCAGGAGCTCTTGTCCTGCTACGATTTCCACTGCACGAGGTCGCAAAACTTATATTTCTTAGACTATAAAATTAAGATGTAAAAATTACCCCAAAATAGGTATTGGCTACCGTTTTACTCTACGTATATTTGTTCCGTAATTGGATCTATTCCATCAACCGATAAATCACTCCCATGGCTAAGCACCATCAAATAGCATCTGGCGTTCGCCTGGTGTTCGTCACTTTACAAAATCAAGTTGGGTTTGTTTTTAACGGTTCTTTGATCGAATTGTAACTGTATTGTTATAATCGAAGTATTTTGCTTTTGCAAAAATAACAATGCCGTATAAAACAAAAATACATTGGGCTCTAGCTCTTGCTTAAGCTGCCAATAAAAGATATTATTAGTTTAGAGATTCTCATAGATTACTGTACAGCCTCTGTTGTGAAAACAATAGAGGTTTTTTTGTCCATGCACTTTTTGTTTTGCTTCTTATTTTTTAGCGCTCTACCAGATACCGCTTATATCGACATAAAAAAAGCGATCATTTTTAAAAATGATCGCTTTTTCTTTCGAATGAAATTGGTGCTTACCAACTCATATCATCGTCCTTAGACGCATCCATGTCACCAGTGATATCTTCTTCTCCTGATTCAGTAGTAGATTCTTCTGATGTGTTTTCAGCTGCTTGAGCTTCGAGGGCACGTTGTGCTTCCCACTCTTGGTGACGTTTTGTAAATTCGTCATAATCGTAGTCAGGCAACAACTCTGTTTTTACATAGTCAATAGCCTCTGTCAAACCTTCTAAGAAACGGTTGAAATCTTCTTTGTATAAGAAAATTTTGTGTCGTTCGTAAGAATCTGTTTCAAACTTTTTTGTACTCTCGGTAAGGGTGAGGTAGTAGTCCTCTCCTTTAGTTTGTCTGACATCAAAGAAGTAAGTTCTTCTCTTCCCAGCTCTAACTTTCTTGGAAAAAACGCTCTCGAATCTTCTAGAATTATTATCGTAATCCACGTTTAGAAATTTGATGAAAAAATATTTTATCCTGTTGTGCTGTACAAATGTAATTATTTGTTGCTAATTTCATAAACAATGCGGCATAAATTTCATGGCAATCGCAAGTAGGCTTCCCTCTCACTGTTAACTTAAACTTTTAACGGTTGACCTCCCTCAAAATGCACAAACGATAGTTATCACAAAAGCATCCTCGGGTAAATTTGAAGGTAGATCAATCCTCGCGTTCTCGTTGCTGCAACTCAAAAAGCTCTGCGTAGTAACCATTTTGCGAAAGCAGAGATTCATGTGTTCCACTTTCTATGATTTTACCATCATCAAGCACAATGATTTGATCAAAATCTAACAAGCCATAAATACGATGAGTGATGATAATAGCAGTCTTATCTGCAAGTGCATCATTTAGGTAACCTAAGATTTGTTGTTCGGTATTAGTGTCCACGGCAGAGAGGCAATCATCCAGCAAAACAATGTCTGGGTCTTTGATAAAAGCGCGAGCAATAGATACCCGTTGCTTCTGACCACCAGAGAGCGTAACTCCTCGTTCGCCAACCATCGTCTTGAAATCCTGAGGTAGACTTTTGATGTCTTCATATACGGCAGCATGGCGAGCATAAGTTTCTATCTCACTTTGCGTAGCCGTGTCTTTACCAAACTTAATATTTCCAGCAACGGTATCTGAAAAAAGAAAGACATCCTGTGGTACGTAACCGATCTTACTTCTGAGGTTGGCAAGATCAAGGCTCTTAATGTTTTTATCGTCAATTAATATTTGGCCTTGAGTTACATCATACAAACGAACGAGCAAATCTGCAATGGTTGATTTACCAGAACCCGTACGACCAATGATGGCCATTTTCTCTCCTGACTTCAGATGAAAAGAAACGTTTTTCAAAGCATTGATTCCTGTGTCAGGATATACGAAGGAGACATCTTCGAACTGAATATCACCTTGTAGTTCTTTTTCTGTTTTGACCTTCACTGGGTTGCTAATCATCGGTTCTAGTTTGAGGAATTCGTTGATCCGCTTTTGAGAAGCTGCTGCCTGTTGTACGATGGAAGCGATCCAGCCGAGTGCTGTCACTGGCCAAGTCAGCATATTTACGTAAAGTACAAATTCTGCAATATTCCCTGCGGTTATATTGCCATTGATAACTTGTAAACCACCGACATATACGACGATGATATTACTGGCTCCGATTAGAAATAACATGACAGGGAAAAACAAGGCATTCACTTTAGCCAACTCCATAGAATTGTCTTTATAAATGTTGGCTTCATCACTGAAATGCTTTGCTTGGGGGTCTTCTTGTACATATGATTTTACAACACGAATTCCAGAGAAAACTTCTTGTGCAATACTATTCAATCGAGCCAACTGAGTTTGTATGACTGTACTTTTTTTATTAATCAAATTACTGACGTAAAAAATAGAAATGGATAAAATCGGAAGCGGAGCCAAAGTGTATAAAGTTAGTTCTACACTTACGGAAAGCATGGAAGAAATAACCATGATGAAAAGCGATACCAAATTGATGGCGTAGAGTACACCTGGGCCGAGATACATTCTAACTTTATTGACATCTTCTGTTACACGAGACATCAAATCTCCGGTATTGTTTTTCTTATAAAAAGCGCGATCTAGTTTTTCATAATGTGCAAATACTTCCTTTCGTAAATCATATTCGATCAAGCGCGACATCACAATGATGGTCTGCCGCATGAAGTACATGAAGATGCCCATCATCAAAGCAAGTACTATTACCAAGAGACCAAAGAACAACAGCGTTTTTCCCATCTCTCGATACAACGTCGCCTGACTCTCGAAGCCGTCAAACATCTGAAACAAACTGATGTTTTCAACCACCATGTCCAGCGCCTGTCGAACGATCTTTGGTTGCAAAACCCGAAAGATATTGGAGACAAAAACGAAGACGATACCTAACAGCAAATGCCAGCGGTATTTTATAAAATATTTATTGAGGTGTTGGAGGTCTTTCAAATTATTAAGTTGTAAATGCTTTTAGTCTGTGTATAAACCACACAGTTCATACATGGTTGTGCAAAGGTAGCAAAAAATGAATGTGGCTTACTTTGGGTTGGAGAACAATTACCTTCCAAACCCCGTAAGCCAATGGTAGAAAATAATTATCTTTGCGTAAATGTATTACACATTCAAGATCACGTCCGATCTATCAAAACATAAACAACCATTTACATCATGAATCGCATTATTACACTGGATGAATTTATAATCCACAGACAAAAAGATTTTTCCTATGCCTCTGGTGAGCTGACCGGCTTGTTGAGAGATATAGGTGTAGCTGCAAAAATTGTAAACCGCGAAGTGAACAAAGCAGGCCTTGTAAACATACTTGGTGTGGAAGGCGTAGAAAATTCCACTGGCGATACTGTTCAAAAGCTGGACATGTACGCCAATGAAAAATTAATCGATTGCCTGAAAAACAGTGGAGAGTGCTGCGGTATCGCTTCTGAAGAAAACGAAGAATTCATTCCTATAAAATCAGTTGCTTCAAAAAGTGCAAAGTATGTTGTGGTTTTTGATCCCCTGGATGGCTCTTCCAATATTGATGTGAATGTCAGTGTAGGAACCATATTCGGAATTTACAGAAGAAAAAGTAATCCGAAAAAAGGTTGTGATATCAATGACTTCCTGCAAAAAGGAACAGAGTTGGTTGCTGCCGGATACGTTATATATGGTACCTCTACGATTTTGGTTTACTCTACTGGGCGCGGCGTGAATGCTTTTACATTGGATACTTCTATTGGGGAATTCTGTTTGTCACATAGAGACATAAAAATTCCAGAACGTGGACAGTACTACTCTGTCAACCAGGGTTATTATTTGAAGTTCGATGTAGAGATGCGTCGCTATATTGACCACTGTTCAGATTTGAACTTGCGCTTGCGTTACATCGGATCTATGGTTTCTGATATTCATAGAATTCTTTTCCAAGGGGGCATATTCTTATATCCAAACACTCGAAAGTATCCACAAGGAAAACTGCGTATGTTGTATGAATGTAATCCTTTGTCATACATCGTAGAGCAGGCAGGTGGTAAGGCGATGACTTGTCAGTTGGAACGGATCTTAGATCTGGAGTTGACGGACTTGCATCAGCGAGCGACCATTGCGATTGGTTCTCCAGCGATGGTGGATGAGATGAAGGAGTTTGTGCAACGGTATACGACGCCGTCGGTGATGCAGAATGGAGTAAAGTAGGGGAGAGGGTTAAATTTAATAGAACAGACTGGTTGGAAATCCGCCATTTCTTTTGATGAAGATTCGCAAAAGGGATGGCGGGTTTTTAATTTGGGTGAAGTTCAGCTACTGGCAAAGTCTTGGGCTGCAATTGGTAATTGCGGTTCAAGTTTCCTTGGTTAACTTGAACATCCCTCTACGATCTCAAAAACACGGCCTTTCTTTCCCTTTTCGTATATTACCCTTTTTTAATGCAACCCTACATGAAGTTTTGCAGGTTTAGCTCTTTTGTTAAATCTATAAGGCTGTAATTAAAGCTATAACAAATACGAATGTCACTCTTTCAAAAGTCTGTACTTAATAAATATCTGAAAACCCTGTCTGACAAAAAGGTCAAAACGGCCTACGAAAAATACGTCGCCTTTTTTCAGGATGAAACCATTATTCAGAATATCAGAGAAGATAAGGAAGAACAATTCCAATACGGTTTTCTACAGAAACTTTTTGATGAGGT
>JBGCDT010000106.1:0-4304 GCA_045105695.1 Saprospiraceae bacterium
ATTACCTGCTTGTTTTGCAGCCGTAATAAAAGGTTCTCCTTTGAAGTAACGGGAGATGCAAAGTATATTGAGGGAATCCTTTTTCATGGTTTTGTTTTATTATTTTGGAAATGTAGGAGTAATGTTAGCAGGTTTTTGAAATATTACTTTTCAGCTATCAATTGTTTCATAAACTGAATCAAAAGACGAACGCCGTAACCACTAGCAGATTTCATCTTTGTATAATCTGAATTTCCAAACGCTACACCAGCTATATCAAGGTGTGCCCATTTTGGATGATCTTTGATGAAGAATTCTAGAAACTTAGCTGCGCTAATCGCACCCGCTACAGGTCTTCCGCTAAAATTTTTGATGTCTGCTACATCGGAATGAAGATCATGGTCGTAGTCGTCCCAGATGGGTAAAGGCCAGACTTTTTCCTGCGTACTTTTACCTGCTTTTTGAATCTGAGCAGAGAGCTCTTCATTAGCGGTAAACAATCCAGCAGCGGCATAACCTAATGTTCTAACCACAGATCCCGTCAGAGTTGCCAAGTCAATAACCACCTCAGGATCATAATGCTTTTGCACATAATGCAATCCATCAGAAAGGATCAAACGACCTTCTGCATCCGTATCAATAATCTCTATGGTTTTTCCAGAATAGGAGTTGATGACATCGCCCGGAAGTATACTGTTAGCATCGACTGCATTTTCAGCGGAAGGAACCAAGGCTACGAGATGAATATCCAATTTTAATTTAGCAGCCAGCTCTATTGCTCCAATCACAGCACCTGCTCCACCCATATCACTTTTCATGTAGTGCATGTTTGTCGCACCTTTTATAGAAATACCTCCAGTGTCGAAGGTGATTCCTTTTCCAACTAAACCAAGCTGAGGTCTTTTAGAATTCTTTTTACTGGCTGGTTTGTATTCCATTTTGATGAAAACAGGCTCATTCACAGAACCTTGACCAACAGCAAGTAAGGCATGCAAACCTTCTTTTTTCAACTGCGTTTTATTCATCACAGAAACCTTGAAACCATTTTGCTTCCCAGATTTTTTAGCGTAAGCGGCAATGTACTTAGGGGTCTTTACATTCGCAGGACTATTGACTAAGTGCATGACCGCCATTTGAGATTCAGCAGTGTGTAATCCTTCTGTAGCTAGTGCTTTAGCTGCTTTGTCAGAATGGATAATCTGTATGCGGAGTTTATCTAAGTTGGATTTATTAGCTGTCTTATCACTCTTCAGGTCATTTGGTAAATAAGCCGAAAGACGAATTCCACGCGCCGCATCATAAGCGACCTCAGAAGATAAATGTCTCAGATCAACCGCAACCGTTTTAGGAAAACTATCAGACTTTTTATAAACATGATGACGAAATACATCAGCTGCCTGATTCTTCTGCTTCTCTGCTTTTCCCAAACCCACCAAATGATATTTATGATTTCCATCTTTAGAATAAAGCAAGAGCGAAGAACGCTTTTTCCCATCAAAATCATCAGACACATCTACACCACAAATTACTTTGATATGCTTGTAATCTACTTCGTCTTGGAAGTAGGGTAGGATGGTGTTTTTTGTTTTCGCGTCTGGTGTTGTTTTGAATTGTAAGGTCATTGTTAGGTTTTTTAGTCTTTAGTAGTTGGTCTTTGGTCTTGAGTATTCTTTAATACGTGAAAGTAGTTTTTTTTAGAAGTTAATTCAACCAATAATTAGTCATGTAATAGCATTGTTAGAAAAATTGCTTTTGGCAACTATTATTTATTCTCTGGGGTGTCTAGCTTCATTTGCGACCGATGGCACCAAAGACCAACATCCAAAGACTCCAAAACTATTGTCCAAACAACCAATACACCGCTCTCGGAAATTCCAATCCCCAGTAATGCTCGCTATGCGTTCCTTCTTTGTTAAGGGAAACCTGAATACGGAATTCTTGTTCTCTAAGATCTTCTCTTTTTAACTTTTTAGCTAGGCGAATCACATTTGGTAAATGCTCTTGGCTCTCTCTTCCACCAGCATAAAGGTACAGCGCTGTTGGAAAGTATAGGTTTTTAAAGTTCTTGGTCAGTTCATACATCTGTGGAGCGATCCAAAGACTTGGAGAGAAAATCATCCATTTAGAAAAAACCTCTGGACGATTTAAACCTGCATATAAACTAATCAGGCCGCCCATCGAACTTCCGCCGATTCCTGTATTCGCACCATCGGTATGTACCCTGAATGTTTTATCAACATAGGGTTTTAGCGTTTCTAATAAAAACTGTAAATAGAGCTTTCCTTCAGCAATGCCTACACTTTTATTTGTAAACGGAGCATACTCTTTCAGGCGATTGACATTTCCATGATCGATAGCAATGATGACGACTTGCGGAAGGCCAAGACTTGCCATCCAAGCCATTGCTTTATCTACGCCCCAATTTCCGTAAGGTGCATTTGGATCGAATAGATTTTGTCCATCGTGAAGGTAAAGAACTGGATATTTTTTATCGGTTTCCTCATAGTCATGTGGCAATAAGGCAGCAATACGTCGCTTTCTCCCCAATTGAGGAATGGCGTAGGCTTCTTCGATAACTCGTATAATTGGTCGGAAGGATTTTTTCATAATTGTTTTCCCTAAGCAACAACGAAAAGTTAACTTCAAGTAGAGTAAAGACTCTGAAATTATTTTTTGTGTAGCACTGAAGCGCAAATATAATTATTCGTTTTAAACCTGATGGGAAATGTGGTGTTTATCTGTTATTAATTAAATGGCAATCGCAAGATGACCTCACTTCTACTGTTAACTTAAACCATTAATTTTTAACTCCACTCAATTCGCAGGAAAGATTTATTATCATGGGGACATCTTGCAATTGCATAGTTATTAAACAGAAATAGTTGTGGGTACAAGTAGTTTTTGTTATATTGCAGTATCGAAAGCTCTACCTCAAAAAATAATACCAAATTATTGTTAGATATAATATGTCCAAAAAAAATCAAGATATGAAAAGAAGGAAATTCATAAAAGGATCGGCCATCGTTGGTTTATCTGCGGCTACACCTTTGCTTTTGCAGAAAGGCTCTGGGATGTTTACAAAGAAAACGAATCGTAAGATTTATACCATTCTTGATGCTGGAAAAACAACTGTTGGAACGCTCCCTATCTTCAGAGCATTTGCTGGCGATCATACAGATTATGTCTCTCCCTTTGTTTTGTTCGATGAATTTGGACCAGTGAATATCAATGCAGGGGATGATCCGCTCCGCGTAGATGCACATCCTCATGCGGGCGTTATCCCGACGACTTATTTCCTTTCGGGAAGTGGTCATCACAAAGACAGTTTGAATTATGATTTTCAAATTGCAAAAGGAGACTTCATGCTTTTCAGTTCTGGTAAAGGGGCTATCCACATGGAAGAATCAGGAAATGAGTTGTACGAAAAAGGGGGCAGCTACCATGGTTTCCAAATTTGGCTGAACATGCCAGCGGAGTATAAATTCATTGATCCAACCACTTATGTTTTCCAGGCCGATAAAATGGGGGAGATCGATAACGACCAATTTTCTGCAAAGGTCATCCTTGGAGATTTACAGGACGCTAAATCAAAAATTCAAACTCTTTCTCCAACTTTTTATTATCACATCAAAATAAAACCAAACGGTAGAATCGACATTCCAACCGATCCACTACACAATGCTTTTGTTTACAATATAAATGGTAGTGTAGAACTCGAAGGGCAAAAATTACTCACTAAAAATCAAGTCGTCCTTTACCAACGTGGGGATAGTGTTATAAATCTGTACAGTAAAGAAGGTGCAGAGATGCTCGTCCTCGGTGGACAACCTTTGAACGAACCTGTTTTTTCCTACGGCCCATTCGTAATGAACAATGAAGATCAGATGCGGAAGACGGTCCAGGCTTATCAGAATGGAGAGATGGGAGATCCTGAGTTGGTGAATTGATTTTTGCAAATGATAAATCTGAAATATTAATTCCTCCGTGGGCTCTGTTGAGCTTTATGCGAAGTCGAAGACTCAGTCACTTTACGAACTGCTGCTCTACTCTCTCCTCGCTTCGACAGGTGGCAAAGTTAGGGGGCGCGAATTAAGTGTGCTAAAGACCATAGACCAATTCCTAAAGACCCATCTAAAACTTATACCTCATCTGCGCCTTCACCTCCGTCCGCTTATTGCCGTCAATCCGTTCTAAGCCAGTTCCAAAGAATTCCTCATCCACCCAATGCGTTCTAGCTACTCGGAATTCCAAAACCATTCTTCTAGTTGCTCTGTACTTCAGATTCAAATAATAACGCGAGCCTCTGTTGTAATATGCAGGAATGG
>JBGCDT010000107.1:0-3488 GCA_045105695.1 Saprospiraceae bacterium
GTCAGAGGAGTACCTTTCTTTTCTACCAATATGATATTCCAAACTTTTCTCAAAGTAGTCAATAGCTGGTTCTGGGTCAGTCATTCTCAGATGAGCAGTACCCATTAATGCATAACAATTAGCCATGTAATTAGAGTGTAACTCCTCAAAAGGTTCTAACACGCGAATTGCATTTTTGCCATGTGTGCTAGCTTTTAGATACTCTCTTCTTTTCGAATAGTATGATGATATGGAATAATGAAAAGCAACCTGTTCATACTTTGGGTAAGTATCCGGGTGAGCTTTGATTACCTCTTTTTCTTTCATTAAATAATCACCTGCTAATTGAATTTGCATTGTATAATAGTTATGTACATAAGTATACACCGCATAGCTTTCCCCCATCTTAGGATCTGTTGCATCTAAATATTTCTTCTTAATCTCTATGGCCATATCATTCCACTTTAAAGCTTCTCTGGGTACTCCTTTTCTAGCATAAGCTTTTGCTTTGTAAGTGTACAGATCCGCTGCAAATAGCTCATTCACTTTTCCTTCTTTTGGAATTAAAGGAGCTAATTGATCCAAGTAAACCAAAGCATCGTCTGCTTTTTTCAAATTGCAAAGCGTAAAGGCCCGTCGCAGCCCTACATAGATTTTTTCTTCTAGCTGATTTTCTGGAAGTTGTTGATAAACTTCTTCAAATAACTGATCTGCCAGTACAAAATCTGCCCGCTCAAAGAAGTAGGATTCCGCATCTTGGAAATTCTTTAGATCATTCAACACAGGGTAAGGCGATATAGAGGCTCGCTGCTGCGCCAACAATACATTTACAAATAGAAAAATAAATAGTGTGAGGTTAGTTCTGGATAGCATGTTAATGGCTTTTCGTTACAGCGTAAAATGGAACCGATAGGATTCCTTTATCGTTGACAAACCCGTATATTCGCCGACGAGTTTAACTGTCAAATTTTATAATTGACCAACAAGATATGAAAAAACCTAAAAGATACCTGATAACATCTGCACTGCCGTATGCCAATGGTTCACTCCACCTCGGTCACCTTGCTGGGGCTTACCTCTCAGCAGATATTTATGCGCGATACCTAAGACTGAGAGGAGAGGATGTAGTCTTTGTCTGTGGCTCTGATGAGCATGGCGCTGCTATTACCATTCGTGCGAAAAAAGAGGGCGTGACTCCTGAATCTATTATCAATAAATACCATGAGTTGAATAAGGAGACATTCGAGCGACTAGGTATCTCTTTCGATATCTATCATCGCACAAGCGATCCGCTGCATCATAAAACGGCGCAGGAGTTTTTTAAGGTTTTATATGAAAAAGGTGGAGAATTTGAAGAGCGGGAATCTGAACAACTGTACGATGCTGAAAATGACCAGTTCTTAGCAGACCGTTATATCATTGGTGAATGCCCCAAATGTGGTAATCCAGATGCCTACGGCGACCAATGTGAGAACTGTGGAACTACCTTGTCTCCTTCCGAACTCATCAACCCTCGCTCTGCAATCAGCGGCAATACACCTGTAAAGAAAAAAACAAAACACTGGTATTTTAAACTAGATAAACATGCCGACTGGCTTCGCGACTGGATAAAGGATGGAACATTAGATGGCGTTGAACATCACAATCCAAAAGATTGGAAAAAGCATGTTGTCGGTCAGTGCCTTTCTTGGCTTGATGGGGAAGATGGTTTGCAACCAAGAGCCATCACCCGTGATCTGAATTGGGGGATACCCGTTCCATTGGAAGAGGCTGATGGGAAGGTCTTATATGTTTGGTTCGACGCACCTATCGGTTATATTTCTGCAACAAAACAATGGGCGGAAGACAATGGTAAAAACTGGGAAGATTACTGGAAGTCAGAAGATAGTCAGCTCGTTCATTTCATTGGAAAGGACAATATTGTTTTCCACTGTATCGTATTTCCTGCTATGCTGAAAGCACATGGCGATTATCAGTTGCCTATAAATGTGCCAGCGAATCAGTTTCTGAATTTCGAAGGCGATAAGTTTTCAAAATCAAAAGGCTGGGGAATTGAGCAGCATGAATATCTTGAGCTGTTTAAAGATTTTCAAAATAAAGAAGATGCATTGCGTTATGCCTTGGTTAGAAACATGCCGGAAAATCGTGACTCTGATTTTAAGTGGGACGACTTCGTGGACTTCTATGATAAAGAGTTGGCTGACAACCTTGGTAATTTTGTAAATCGAGTAATCGTTCTAACTAATAAATACTTTGATGGTTCTGTACCTGAAACAAATACCGATCTCGCAGTATTTCTGAAAGATGTAAGAGCATTGTTAGAAAAATTAAATTCAGAAATAGAATCCTATAGTTTCAAGTCAGCGGCACAAACACTGATGGAGATATCTTCCTGGGGAAATACATATTTGCAGGACGTCTCTCCTTGGAAAATATGGAAAGAAGATCCTGATAGTCCTTTAGTAAAAGAATCACTCTATATCAGTTTGCAAATCGTAGGAATTCTATCAGTTGTCTGCAAACCTTTTGTACCATTTACTTCCGATAAGATTCGCAGCTTGCTGAACCTCCCTGAGGTAGTAAACGGTAATTGGAAAACGCTCGAACAACAATTGACAAACGGAGAAGCCATTTTACCAAAAGGTCATAAAATAGGAGAACCTGATTTACTCTTCCAAAAGATAAATGATCGAAAAGATAAAAGCCGTATGGAAATTATCGAAGCGGAAAAAGCAAAGTTGGAAGAATTACTTGCTGCTAAAAACGGCCCGGAACGACCAGCACTAAAACCAACGATCACCTTTGATGATTTTACAAAACTGGATATCAGAGTCGGTAATATCACGGCCGCTAAGAAGGTAGAAAAATCGAGTAAGCTTTTGCATTTGACGGTAGATCTTGGTTTTGAAGAAAGAACTGTCCTTTCTGGTATCGCAAAATTCTATAAACCAGAAGAAGTCATTGGCCAACAAGTATTACTGCTTGCTAATCTTGCTCCTCGAAAAATGATGGGAGTCGAATCTCAAGGTATGGTACTGATGGCGGAAGATAGCGAGGGCAAATTGTGTTTCGTTAGTCCTGATAAAGGCTGGGAAAATGGATTTGGTGTAAGCTAAAAGCGGACTATTGGTTTCTAGTTTTTCGGTTATCGGCAATTAATAATCTACTATTTTATACAGAACTATGAAAAAACGCACCCGCCAAATAACACTAGCCCTGACCAGTGTGACCTCACTCGTCACGGGTTACTATCTCTACAGCGCCTATACGAATGAAGTGCTCTGGGGCTACTGGCCGTTGTTGTTTTTATTGTCAACTTGGTTTGCCATAACAATACTCTTACTACCTCGCTTTTCTAAGCATCCAAACAATTTCAAACGTTATTTACTTTCAGGACTAACAAGCGTTTTACTATGGCTCGGCTTTCCCATGATGCCGCTGACACCGCTGATGTTTGTGGCATTTGTCCCTCTGCTATTGGTAGAACAGGATATTGCTCAGAGTAGGGA